>JAEUNQ010000182.1 GCA_016790365.1 Thauera sp.
GATTGCCGAACGGCTGCGGGCCTACATGCCGGGCTGGAAGGCGTACTTCCAGCTCGCGCAGACACCCAACGTGTTCCGCGAACTCGACAAGTGGATAAGACACCGGCTGCGTGCGGTGCAGCTCAAGCACTGGCGTCGGGGTACGACGATGTACCGGGAATTGAAGGCACTGGGCGCTTCGGAAACGGACGCTCGACAGGTGGCCGCGAACAGTCGAAGGTGGTGGCGTAACAGCCGCTTCCTGCTGAACCGCGCAATGCCTGTTGCCTGCTTTGATCGGCTCGGTGCGCCCCGGCTCTCATGACCTCAACGACTCGAACCGCCCGGCGCGGACCCGCATGCCGGGTGGTGTGGGAGGGGAACGGTCAGGTAAGCTGGCCGCCCCTATCCCGATCACGGCCGTCTTCGCGGCTTGCGCCGCTCCTACAGCGGGCGGAGAAACGCGGTGGTTCATGCAGGCGCGCCGAAATCTACGGTGGATCTCCTTTCCCGGGCCGATCAGGCCGACGTCGAGCCTGCAGCGACTTGCCCGGCGGATTGCCGGACGACGTCCCGCGCGTTAGGCTCGAGCCGTCTCCCGTACCGAGGCCCGCATGTCCCCTGCCATCGATTTCCGCCTGTCCTTGCCCACCGATGCAGTGCTGCCCGACTATGGCGACGGCGGCCTCCTCGGGTTCGCGTCCGGATTGCGCTGCTGGCTGCACGACCGCAAGACCGGCTGGGCTGCAGCCGATATTGCGGCGGGCGAGCGTGCGCTGGCAGTGCTCCTGGTCATCGACGGGCTGGGCGAAGTCTTTCTCGACACCGTTGGCCGCGGCTCGGCATTGCACGCGGCAAAGCGCGCCAGCCTGAGCTCGGTGTGCCCGAGCACCACCGCGAGCGCGATCACCACGCTCGCAACCGGGGTCGCACCGGTCGAGCATGGCCTCAACGGCTGGTTCATCCATGATCGCCGCTTCGGTGGCGTGATCGCGCCGCTGCCGCTGATTCGGCGCAGCGGGGAGTCGCTGGAGGCCTTTCGCCTGTTGCCGCGCCTGTTCCCGGTGGCGCCGATGTATCGTCATGCCTGCCGGCCGGTGACCCTCGTCTCTCCGGCTCACATCGCCTTCTCGCGCTTTTCGCTCCACCACGGGCGCGGGGCGCACATCGAGGCCTACGAGGGTCTGGAAGACTTCGTCGCCGCCATCGTCGAGATGGCCGATGCCCTCGCCCATAGCGGAGGCCTGATCCATGCCTACTACCCGGTTTTCGACCTGCTGAGCCATCAGCACGGCTGCCGCTCGCCCGAGGCGGTCGATTGCTTCGCGCAGGTGGACGCGGCCTTCGCGTTGCTTGGGCAGGCGCTGGCAGGGCGGGACGTTCGCCTGCTCGCCACGGCGGATCACGGCTTCATCGATGCGTCGCCCGAGCGCTGCATCGATCTCGCGCCCGACAGCGAGGTGGTCGCGATGCTCGCCGCGCCACTGTTCGGCGAACGTCGGCTGGCGTTCTGCCAGGTGCGCGCCGGCGCGCACGCCGAGTTCGAGTCCTGGGCGGCTGGTGCGCTGCGCGGCAAAGGGGTGGCCGTGCGGAGCGCCGACGTCCTCGCCGCCGGCCTGCTCGGTCCCGGCCGGCCGCATCCCCGGCTGGGCGAGCGCCTCGGCAGCCACGCGCTGCTGATGGAGTCTGGATGGACGATCGTGGACCACGTGGCGGGTGAGCACGAGCACACCATGATCGGTGTGCATGGCGGGCTTAGCGCAGACGAGATGCGCGTGCCGCTGATCCGGATGCGCACCTGATCCCGTGGTCGCCAGCGGGGGAACGGCATCCTCCGCTGCAGGGCGAGCGTGCCGGAGGCGGCGCGGGAATTTCAGTGCAGGTCTTCTTCCGCCGGTGGCACTGGCAGCACGAGGATGCCTTCGTCCAGCAAGGCCTCGACCTCGTCGGCCGAAGCCGACCCGCGGATATCGCGCGCCGCGGTCTCGCCATAGTGAATGCGCCGCGCCTCCTCGGGCAGGCGCTCTCCCACGTCCTCGGCGCCGCGCGCCATGCCGCGCAGCTGGGCCATCAGGTGGGCGACGGCCTCGGAAGGTGGGGCAGGGGGGCTGGGGGGCTGGACGGCGCGCGTCGCTGCCGGCCTCTCCACCACTGCATGGCCGGTCTGCACGTAGGGTGCGCTCGGCAGCCGGCGGACCTTGGTGGTTCCGCAGACCGGACAGCCGACGAGATCGCGCGCGAGTTGCTCCTCGAAGGCTGCGGCGGAGCCGAACCAGCCTTCGAAGCGGTGATCGTTGGTGCAGTGGAGGTCGAGTACGATCATGGCAGGGCCTGCCCGGTCAGCTCGCCGGGCAGAACGCCTCGGCAGAAGTGGGACAGCTGCCGCAAGGCTTGGTGCCCGGGACGGGACTCGAACCCGTAAGGCTTGCGCCGGCGGATTTTAAGTCCGCTATGGTTACCAATTTCATCACCCGGGCGGGTGCGCTTCAGCGGTTCTGCTCGGGCAGGACGATGTTGACCTCGAGCACCTCGTAGTTGTCCTGCTTTTCGAGCTGGACCTTGATGTCGTCGGGGTTGACCGCGACATACTTCGAGATGACCTCGATCAGCTCGCGCTGCAGGTCCGGCAGGAAATCGGCCCTGGGGCTGTCGCCCGCGCGCTCGTGGGCGATCAGCAGCGACAGGCGGTTCTTGGCGATCTCCGCGGTCTTCTTCTTTTCGCCGAAGAGGCGGGCGAGGAAGGACATGTCACTTGCCTCCGAACAGGCGCTTGA
>JAEUNQ010000190.1 GCA_016790365.1 Thauera sp.
AATGACATGTTGTTCTTGTCCCGGGCCGATCGCGGGGAGCGCGCCCGTCGCCACCGTGTGGATAGCCTGGCCGAACTGGTGTCCGAGGTCATCGAATTCCACGAAGCGTCAATGCAGGAGGCCGGCGTGACTGCGCGCTTATGCGGTGACGGCATGGGCACAGTCGATGCTGGGTTGGTTAGGCGTGCGCTCTCGAACCTGCTCGCCAACGCGACCCGTTTTGCAGAGCGCGGATCGGTGATCGAGGTCGATATCAAGCAGGACACGGATGGCCGCATTTGCCTGTCTGTCAGCAACACGGGCCCTGTCATCCCCCCGGAGCATTTGCCTCGTCTATTCGACCGCTTTTATCGGGTTGATGGGGCCCGCGAACATCGCGACCATAATCACGGGCTCGGCTTGGCGATCGTAGCTGCGATCGCGCGAATGCATGGCGGCGCCACCTTTGTGCGGTCAGCTGCCGGAACGACGAGCGTTGGCCTTGCCATGTGCGGGTGCAGCCAAATGGAGGTAGCACCTCATGACAGATAAGGCGCATTGCTGAAAGGGCTGAACTTTGCCTCTTTGCGGCACTGACTATCGAGAGTGCTGGGGTCACATGGATACGTGGCCAGGTAGAGTGCGCTCGACACCACGAACTTGCACCAGATCGCCTTCGTGCGCGGCGCCGATGGCTGACGTGTTCTAAGTGTCTGTCAGCACCCACCTCGGAGACTCCGCAATGACCGACGATGCCGACGCACAAGGGTGCCGAGGATCTGATAGGCGTCCTGCGCAGCTACCTCAAGTGAGCCTTGCCGTGCCCACCGAGAACCCGTCCACCTGGACCCATGATCACGTCTTCGATGGCGGCAATGCGCTTGCCAAAAGCAGTACCTCGGTGGTGATGTGGATCACTGCCGTTGCGATGGTTGTCGAGATCACCGCAGGCTGGTGGTTCAACTCAATGGCGCTGCTGGCCGACGGCTGGCATATGAGCCCGCATACCTTCGCGATCGGCGTGTCTGCCGCGCTGGCCTATGCCGCTGCGCGAACGATCCGCGCTTCGCTTTCGGCACCTGGAAAATCGAGATCCTCGGAGGCTTCGCCAGCGCCATCTTCCTGCTCGGCGTGGCAGTGATGATGGTCATCGGTTCGATCGAACGCATCGTGTCGCCGCAACCCATCCAGTACAAGGAGGCCATCGCGGTCGCCATCCTGGGCTTGGCCGTCACCGTCGTTTGTGCGCTGATCCCGGGCAAGGCTCACCATCACGGCCACTCACACGGACACGGTCACGATCATCACGGCCTCAAGCTCAAATCCGCCTACCTTCACGTGATCGCCGACGCGGCCACCTCGGTGCTGGCCATCGCGGTGGTGACGCATGACCGCGCACGCACCCCCGACGCTGTGAGGAGCCGCTTGGCGGTGCACGAGGAGATCGTCCACTCAACGATCGAGATCTATCACCACGCCGGGCTTCGGGAAAGCCCTGCCGGAGGAGCCGCGTGAGGACATTGCTACTTTACTTCGTCACAGCGATGGCCGAGATCGTCGGCTGCTATCTGCCCTGGCTGTGGCTCAAGAAGGGGGGCTCGGTTTGGCTACTTCTGCCTGCGGCGGTGAGCCTGGCGGCCTTCGCGTGGTTACTCACGCTGCATGAGGCGGCCTCCGGCCGCGTCTATGCCGCATACGGCGGGATGTACATCAGCGTCGCCATCCTATGGCTGTGGACGGTGGACGGAATCCGCCCCTCCGCCTGGGACGTCGCCGGTGTAGTGGTGACGCTGGCGGGCATGAGCATCATCGCGTTTCAGCCCAAGTAGGGTGTTTGCAACCGCATGCCATGAGCTTCAATCCGCCTCGCGGGTCAGCCACTTCTTAACCTTACCCCTCCACTGCCAGCAGGTGGCAGGAGATGCAGGCGGCCTACAATTCGGGCAGCGCAGCGCCAGCGGCAAACCAGTCGCCAAAAGGTGATAGTCCCCGGGCGCCCGCACTACCCGGACCTACATCATCGACATTCAAATTGTGCTACCGCCGTGCCAGCTAGCTATTCGTAAGCGTTGCGTAGCAGGCGGCGGCTTGATGCTGTTACTTGTCATTGGTCGTTCGGTTGAATGAACGGCAGCACGGGGTCGCTTGCCGCCATTCATACCCGAGCACACAATTCCCGAAGCCACACACAGCCAAGAAAAGAACAATGACGTCAATTGGAGTTGAATGCGTTGATGGCGTCGGCCACCTCAAGCTGAATCGCGCCAACGCGCTGAACGCGCTGGACCTGCAATTCTGCACGGAGATAGACGACGCGCTCCTCGCCCTGGACGCACGCGAGGACGTGCGGGCGATCCTCATCTCCACGTCGCTGAAGCATTTCTGCGCCGGGGCGGACATCCGGGAGATGCTGGAGATGAGCGCCGAGCAGGCCAGCGCGACCGGGTTCATCGGCTGCGTTTCGGCGCCGCCCCGGCTCCGCAAGCCCTTGATCGTTGCGGTGAGGGGACTGGCGGCGGGCGGAGGGTGCGAACTGGTGGAGATGTGCGACATCGTGCTCGCCGCCGCTTCGGCGCGCTTCTGCCATCCCGAGATCACGCTGGGTGCCATGCCCGGAGCCGGCGGCACGCAGCGGCTGGCACGGGTCGTGGGCAAGCATGTCGCGCTGGACCTGCTGCTGACCGGGCGCGCCCTGAGCGCGGACGAAGCGCTTTCCGCCGGCCTGGTGTCGCGCGTGGTTCCGGATGAAGAACTCGAAGCTGCGGCCATGTCCGTCGCCCGGCTCGTGGCGTCGTACTCGAGCCCGGTCGCCTGCAGGATCAAGGCCGCGGTCAATGCGGCGCAGGTCGGGCTCGACTCCGGGCTGGCCATGGAGCGCGCGCTGTTCCACGCATGTTTCTCCGAGCATGACTTTCGCGAGGGGCTCGCCGCGTTCACGGAAAAGCGGAAGCCCAGATTCGAGCATCGGTGAGGGCTCGAAGGCCGGTCGCCACGGGCGAACGGCGTCACGGAAGTTCGGCGCAATCATCCATGCCTGTGGCGCGTCGGCCGTGGTCCTGTCCTCAAGCGCGCGCCGGGTCGTTTCCTTGTGCTCGGGTGATCGCCAAGCGAAGGCCGGCTGCGTTCAGCACGGCTAGAAGCGTCTTGAGCGTGGGGTTGCCCTTGCCGCTGAGGCTCTTGTAGAGACTTTCGCGGGGCAGACCGGCGCGCTGGGCGACTGCGGCCATCCCTTGCGCTTCGGCGATGTGGCGGAGCGCTTGCAGGAATGCCTCTTGTCCGCCGGGCTCATCGAGGGCGTTCAGGCTTTCGGTCAGATATTCGTCGGCGAAGTGCGGGTCTTCTCGCAGGAGTTCGACCACCGTTTCATCATGCGAGCGGGATCCTCGTTGGTTCATCGCGCGTTCCTCCTTTTCCAGTCTGCGAGGTAGGCTAGTGCAGTCTCGATGTCGCTTATCTCGATCATTTTGTCGACTATAGATTACAAGCTGCGTTCGGCAGCCGCGAGACGACGGGGCTTTCATTTGCTCGTCGTGGAATCCGTCAGCTTCCAGATCTGAAGCGCCACGACGGCCGGCGGGTGAGTCGGGAGGTCGTGTAGGGTTCAGGCCGATTCCGCCCCCGGCGCCCCCCGCTCGCGCAGGTAAAATGCGCTTTTGCCCGCCCGCCCCCCGATGCCCGCCTCCCCCCCGGCCCCGCGCCACCCCGAACTCCTCGCCCCCGCCGGCTCCCTGGACATGATGCGCACCGCCTTCGCCTACGGCGCGGACGCGGTGTATGCCGGGCAGCCGCGCTACTCGCTGCGCGTGCGCAACAACAGCTTCGGCCAGCTCGACACGCTCGCGGCCGGCATCGCCGAGGCGCACGCTGCCGGCAAGCTGTTCTACCTGGTCGCCAACATCTATCCGCACAACGCCAAGCTGCGCACCTTCGAGGACGACATGGCGCCGGTCATCGCCATGCAGCCCGACGCGCTGATCATGGCCGACCCGGGGCTGATCCTGATGGTGCGCGAGCGCTGGCCCGAGCTGCCGATCCACCTCTCGGTGCAGGCCAACACCACCAATTACGCGTCGGTGCGCTTCTGGCAGTCGGTGGGGGTCGAGCGCATCATCCTGTCGCGCGAACTCTCGCTCGACGAGGTCGCCGAGATCCGCGACGCCTGCCCGGACATGGAGCTCGAGGTCTTCGTGCATGGCGCGCTGTGCATCGCCTACTCCGGGCGCTGCCTGCTGTCGGGCTACTTCAACCACCGCGACCCCAACCAGGGCAGCTGCACCAACTCCTGCCGCTGGGACTACAAGCTGCACGAGGCCGCCGACACCGCCGCCGGCGACGTGCAGGCCTGCGGCGGCGCGCCGATCGGCAACCCCAGGGACGCCGGCGCGGTCGGCACCGCCACGCGCAGCGCGCTCGACACCGCGCAGGGGCTCGCGCTCGGCTGCGGCCCGCGCCACCTCGGTGGCAGCAAGGTGTGGCTGCTGGAGGAAGGCACCCGGCCCGGCGAGCTGATGCCGATCGAGGAGGACGAGCACGGCACCTACATCCTCAACTCCAGGGACCTGCGCGCCATCGAGCATGTGCAGCGCCTGGTGGACATCGGCGTCGATTCGCTCAAGATCGAGGGCCGCACCAAGAGCCCCTATTACGTCGCCCGCGCCGCCCAGGGCTACCGGCGCGCGATCGACGACGCGGTGGGCGGGCGGCCCTTCGATCCGCGCCTGCTCGGCGAGCTCGAGGGCCTGGCCAGCCGCGGCTACACCGACGGCTTCTATCAGCGCCACGCCACCCCCGAGCACCAGAACTACCTGCGCGGCCATTCCGAATCAGGCCGCAGCCTGCTGGTGGGCGAGGTGGTCGGCTTCGATGCCGCGCGCGGCCTGGCCGAGGTCGAGGTCAAGAACGGCTTCGGCGTCGGCGACCGGCTGGAGTTCGTGCAGCCGGACGGCAACGCCGAGGCAGTGCTGGCGCGGCTCTTCAGCGCCACCGGCGAAACGCTCGAACGCGTGCCGGGCAGCGGAAGGCGGGTGTGGCTGGCACTGCCGGCGGAGGCCAATCCGGCACGGCCCTGCTTCGTCGCGCGCTTTCTGTGAACCACGAAGCCACCGGCTGGCGGTGGTCGTGGGGCGCGATCGAAGCGGGCTTTTATGTGAACACCCGGTATTGAAGAATCCTTTAACCTGACCCCCGCGGCGGACGACCCGCCCGCTTCCCCGCTCTCCCGGCAGCACTTGGAAACCCCTCGCTCCCCATGATCCTGAACATCGACCTCGTCTCCGACTTTGTCTGCCCGTGGTGCTTCCTCGGCGCCGTCCGCCTCGACCGCGCGCTCGCCGAGCTGCGCGCGACCCGCCCGGACATCGAGCCGCGCATCAACTGGCTACCCTTCTTCCTCAACCCGGACACCCCGCCCGAGGGCGAGCCCTACCGCGCCTTCCTGGAGGGCAAGTTCGGCGGCCCGGTGAAGGCCGAGGCGGTGCTGGACCGGGTGCGCGAGGCCGCCGCCGGCGACGGGCTGCAGTACGCCTTCGAGCGCATCGCCACGCGCCCGAACACGCTCGCCGCGCACCGCCTGCTCTATCGCGCCCAGGCCCACGGCCAAAAGCCGGAGCGCGTGCGCGCGCTCGCCCATGCGCTGTTCGCCGCGCACTTCCAGGAAGGCCGCGACATCGGCGACCTCGACACCCTGGCCGATCTCGCCGCCGCCTGCGGCGACCGCCGCGACTTGGTGCGCGAATGGCTGGAGAGCGGCGCCGAGGCCGACAAGGTGCAGCGCATGGCCGCCGGCCTGCGCCGCCAGGGCATCGACGGCGTCCCCTTCTTCATCCTCGACCGCCGCCTGAGCCTGTCGGGCGCCCAGTCCGCCGCGGTGATCGGCGCTACGCTGCTGCAGGCGCTGGAGACCGGCAGCGCCATGTAACACGGCGTCGATCGCCCGCGACCGCATCACCCGCCCCACGGCCGCTTTCGCGGCTGGCGCCGCTCCTACATCGCACCAGGCCGCGACGCATCCTGTAGGAGCGCCGCAAGGCGCGAACACGGCGTCGACCGTCCGCGACCGCATCCCCCGCCCCACGGCCGCTTTCGCGGCTGGCGCCGCTCCTACATCGCGCCAGACCGCGACGCATCCTGTAGGAGCGCCGCGAGGCGCGAACACGGCGCCGATCGCCCGCGACCGCGTCCCCCGCCGCGAACAGGTCGGTTCGATCTCCGCCCCGCGCCTTCTCGGGCACGCCCGCTCCCACGCGATCCTCGGGAACATGCGGCGCCGCGGGAGCGTCTGAGACGGTATGACGCACGACACCCACCGGAACCCCATCGCCATGCATGAGACCCTCGTCCTTGCCGACACCGACCTGCGCGCACTCGCCGAGGCGCGCGTGCTGCTCGAGCGCCCCAGCCTGGCCGCGCGCCTGAGCAGCTTCATCGGCAGCCCGCTCGAGAAGGGCATGGCCCGCCTGCCGGCGAGCTGGCGAGAGCGCATCGGCGGGCTCGCCCACGATGCGCTGATGAAGGCGATGGACACCGCGGCGAAGACCCTGCAGCCCGCAGTGCAGCCCGCCTCGCCGCGCCTGCACAAGCTGCTCGGCTCGGTCAGCGGGGCGGGCGGCGGCGCCTTCGGAGTCGCCGGGCTGACCGTGGAGATCCCCCTGTCGACGGTGCTGATCATGCGCTCCATCCTCGACATCGCGCGCGGCGAGGGCGAGGACATCGGCAGCGCGCAGTCCCGCCTGGCAGCCCTCGAGGTGTTCGCACTCGGCGGCAACGCGAGCAGCGACGACGCCACCGAGGCGGGCTACTACGCTGTGCGCGCGGCGCTCGCCACCACGGTCTCCGAGGCCGCACGCCACTTCGCGCAGAAGGGACTGTCGAGCGAGGGCGCGCCGGCGCTGGCGCGGCTGATCACGATGGTGGCCGCGCGCTACAAGGTGCAGCTCACCCAGAAAGCCGCCGGCATGCTGGTGCCCGGCATCGGCGCGGCCGCAGGAGCGACGATCAACCTGATGTTCATGGACCACTTCCAGGACGTCAGCCGCGGGCACTTCACCGTACGCCGACTGGAGCGGCGCTATGGCGAGGAGACGGTGCGCGCGGCGTGGAAGACGGTGGGGCGCTGATCGCGGGCCTCCCGGTGCCCGGATGAGCGCAGGCGCGCATCGGAACCGCCCGGTTCGCGCCTCGCGGCGCTCCTACATCGGTCGGGAGCGCGGCGGTTCGTGTAGGAGCGCCGCGAGGCGCGAAGGCGGCGGTGGAGATCCGCCACCGCGTCACCCGCGCGGTTGCCCGGTTCGCGCCTTGCGGCGCTCCTACAGGGGCGGGGGGTCGGCGGGCGGGTAGGCGGCGACGAATTCGTCCCAGGGCAGCGGCGGGCTGAAGAGGAAGCCCTGGGCGAGGTCGCAGCCCTGGCGGCGCAGGACCGCGAGGTGGGCGGCGGTCTCGACGCCCTCGGCGACCACGCGCAACCCCAGGCTGTGGCCGAGCGAGACGATCGCCGACACCAGCGCCGCGTCGCGCGTGTTGCGGTCGATGCCGCGCACGAAGAGACGATCGATCTTGAGCTCGTCGATCGGGAAGCGCTTGAGGTAGGCCAGCGACGAATACCCGGTGCCGAAATCGTCGATCGCCAGGCACACGCCGAGCGCGCGCAGGTGGTCGAGGCGCGCGAGGGCGCGGTCGGTGTCATCCATCAGCATGCTCTCGGTGAGCTCCAGCGTCAGGTCGCCCGGGGTCATGCCGGTCTCCGCGAGCACGCTGGCCACCATCGCGGTGAAGCCTTCCTCGCGGAACTGGCGCGCCGAGATGTTCACCATCATGTGCAGCGGCGCCCCGCCCGCCTCGCACCAGCGCCGGTGATGCTCGCAGGCGCTGCGCAGCACCCACTCGCCGATCGGCACGATCAGGCCGGTGTCCTCGGCGAGCGGGATGAAGTCGGCCGGCGAGACCAGCCCGAGGTCGGGGTGGCGCCAGCGCAGCAAGGCCTCGACCGCGACCAGTTCGCTCTCCTCCGCCTTCATCACCGGCTGGAAGTAGAGCTGCAGCTCGTCGCGCGGCAGGGCGCGGTGCAGCGCGGTCTCGAGCGCGAGGCGCTCGAGCGAGCGCGCGTTCATCGCCGGCTCGAAGAGCTGGAAGCTGTTGCGCCCCTCGTCCTTGGCGCGGTACATCGCCACGTCGGCGTGCTTGACCAGGGTGTCGGCGTCGCGCGAGTCGTCGGGATACACGGCGACGCCCACGCTGGTCGTCACCACCAGCTCGCGGCCCTCCACATTCACCGGACGGCGCAGCTCCGCGACCATCCGGCGCGCCATCGTCGCGGCCTCGTCCGGGCCGGAGAGGTTGTTGAGCACGACTAGGAACTCGTCCCCGCCCATGCGCGCCACGGTGTCGTCCTCGCGCAGGCTGGCGCGCAGGCGGGCGGCGATCTCGACCAGCAGCTTGTCGCCCACGGCGTGACCGAGGCTGTCGTTGATGCGCTTGAAGCGGTCGAGATCGACGAACATCACCGCCAGCCGGCAGCGCAGCCGGGCGGCGTGGGCGAGCTCGACCTGCAGGCGGTCGTCGAGCAGGCGCCGGTTCGGCAGGCCGGTGAGCGGGTCGTAGTAGGCGAGGTCGCGGATGCGCGCCTCGGTCTCCTTGAGCCGGCTGATGTCGGTGAACAGCGCCGCGTAATGGGTCAGCACGCCATCGCGATCGCGGATCGCGGTGATGTGCAGCAGCTGCGGATACACCTCGCCGGTCTTGCGCCGGTTCCACACCTCGCCCTGCCACTGGCCGTCGCGCAGCAGGCCATCCCACATGCGCGCGTAGAAGGCCGGGCTCTGGCGGCCGGAGTTGAGCACCGAGGGGTTGAGCCCGAGGACCTCTTCCTCCGAGTATCCGGTCATCCGCATGAAGGCGGGATTCACCGAGAGGATGCGCGCATGCGCGTCGGTGACCATCACCCCTTCGAGAGAACTCTCGATGACCTTCTCGGCCAGGTAGAGGTCACGCTGCGAGTCACTCAGCGCACGGTCGCGCGCCCGCAGGGCATCGTGCAGCTCGTGGACGTAGGCCAGCTCCATGCCGCTGAGGATGTCCTTGAAGCTCACCAGATCGACCAGCTCGCCATCGGCATCCACCACGCCGATGTGGCGGATGTGGCGTTCGGCGAGCAGCATGCGCACGCGGTACAGGCTGTCGTCGGCGCGGCAGGTGACCAGCGGCCGGCTGGCGAGCTCGCCCAGGCTGCGATCGGCCGAGCGTTGCGCCAGCAGCCGGGTGACATCGCGCTCGGTGAGGATGCCGTAGCGCCCCTCGGGCGAAGATGCCGCATGGGCGCCGTAATCCACCACGACCGCATCCACCCCGCCCTCGCGCATCCGTCGGGTCGCCTCGGGCAGACCTGCCGTGATGGGCAGCGCATGCAGGCCGTCCTTGACCAAGGCATCCACCCGGCGCAGCTTGAGGTAGTGCTCGATGCCCTGGTTCAGCACCACGTCGGTCTGCGACACGATGCCCACTCGTCGCCCGCGCTCGTCCTCGACGACGTAGTGGCGCACGTGCTCCTCACGGAAGCGCAAGGTCAGCTCGTGCAGCGGAGTCGCCACCGAAACCGTGCGCACCGGCGAACTCATTGCGGCACGCACCGGCAAGGCAAAGGTCGTCGGGTCGTCGAAATCCACCCGCAGCGCGTCGCGCTCCGTCCAGATGCCCACCACGCGGTCGTCCTCGACGACGAGGATCGAGCTCACCCGACGCTCGCTCATGCGCCGCGCAGCCTCGTGCAAGGGCACCTCGGGGTCGCACTCGAGCAGATTGCGGCCGATGATCTCGCCGACGCGGATCTCGTCGGTGCGGGGCATGGAGAGGGCATCCTCGTACAGGAGGTCGTCGGAATCAGGACGGTTCATGAGGGCTCGATACGACTTTTAGATCACGTATAACGGCCGTAAGGGGCCGAAACCTGAGGCAATCCCGTGCATTGTCGCATCCGCAGCCACCCGGGCGGCGCCCGGCTGTCCCATGGCAACGCCTTCACCCTGCGGTAACACGACGCGCGCATGCTCGGCGCATGATCCGCGTGCTGATGATCTCCGATGTCTTCTTTCCCCGCGTGAACGGCGTATCCACGTCGATCGCGACCTTTCGCAGCGCGCTCGCCGAGCAGGGCGTCGAGGTCCGCCTGATCGCGCCGCGCTACGCCGACGAGGACGAGGAGCCCGGAATCGTGCGCATCCCGGGACGCCGCCTGCCGCTCGACCCCGAGGACCGCCTCGTCGATGCGCGTGCGATGCGCGCCGCTGCGCTTCGCGAGGCCGCCACCTGCGACCTGGTGCACGTCCAGACGCCCTTCCTCGCCCATCGCGCCGGGCTGCACGCCGCGCGCGCCGAGCGGCGGCCGGTGCTGCTGACCTACCACACCTTCTTCGAGGAATACCTCCACCACTACCTGCCCTTCCTGCCCGCCGGCGTGCTGCGCGGACTGGCGCGGCGGGTGTCGCGCACGCAGTGCAACGCGGTCGATGCGGTGGTGGTGCCCTCGACCGCGATGCACGAGCGCCTCGCCGGCTACGGCGTGCGCAGCCCGATGGAGATCCTGCCCACCGGCATCCCGCTGCAGGACTTCGCCGGCGGCGACGGCCCGCACTTCCGCCGCCTCTACGACATCCCGGAAGACGCGCCGATGGCGCTGTACATCGGCCGCGTCGCGCACGAGAAGAACATCGGCTTCCTGCTCGAAGTCGCCGCCCGGCTCAAGGCGCGCCGGCCCGACTTCGTGCTCGTGGTCGCCGGCGAGGGGCCGGCGAGCGCCCGCCTGCAGCGCCAGGCGCTCGCGGCCGGGCTGGACAACACGGTGCGCTTCGTCGGCTACCTCGAGCGCCGCAAGCGCCTGCCCGACTGCTACGCCGCCGCCGACGTGTTCGTGTTCGCCTCGCGCACCGAGACCCAGGGCCTGGTGCTGCTCGAGGCGATGGCCGCCGGACTGCCGGTGGTGGCGCTGTCCGCGATGGGCACCACCGACATCCTCGGCCCCGAGCGCGGCGCGCGCATCGCGCCCGACGATCCCGACGGCTTCGCCGCCATCGCCAACGCCGTGCTCGCCGACCCCCGCCTGCGCCGGCGGCTCGCCGCCGAGGCACGCGATTACGCCGCCGAGTGGGCCGACAGCGTGATGGCCGGGCGGCTCGCCGCGCTCTACCGCAGGCTGCTCGCTGCGCCGCAGGCCGCGCCGCAGCAGCACGCACCGCAGGCCGTCTCCACCCCTTAAGACGCTCGGCAAACGGGGCGAGGCTTGCGCGCGTCCGCGCCTGCGCACAAGATGCGCCGATCGGACACGGAGCCTCCCATGAACACCACCACGCTCACGATCACCGGCATGCGCGACGAGGAGTGCCTGCGCCTGGTGACCAACGCCATCCAGGACCTGCCCGGCATCGGCTACCTGGAGATCTCGCTCGCGACCGGCGCCGCCACCATCGAGCACGGCACCTTCGTCGCCGAATCCGACATCCACCAGGCCATCGAAGACGCGGGCTTCGGCGTGCGCTGAACACCGCCACCGTGCCGCCGGCACGGGAACCTGCGCGCCCACACGCCCTCGAAGCGCGGTCCATTCGCCAGCCGCCCCCATCTTGACGCCCTCTCTCCGCAGCTTTCCAGGCGGCCTCGCCTTCGTCGACATCGAGACCACCGGCGGCCCCGCCCAGCGCGAATCGATCACCGAGGTCGGCATCGTCCAGGTCGATGAGGACGGCGTACGCGAGTGGTCGACGCTGGTGCGACCCGAGTCGCGCATCCCCGACCATATCCAGCGCCTCACCGGCATCGACGACGACATGGTCGCCGACGCGCCGCGCTTCGCCGACATCGCCGACGAAGTCTTCGACCGCCTCGACGGCCGCCTCTTCGTCGCCCACAACGCGCGCTTCGATCACGGCCACCTGCGCGCCGCCTTCCGCCGCGCCGGGCTCGACATGCGCCCGCAGGTGCTGTGCACCGTCAAGCTGTCGCGCCGGCTCTTCCCCGACCACCGCCGCCACGGCCTCGACCACCTGATCGAACGCCACGGCCTGGTGGTCGCCGACCGCCATCGCGCCCTCGGCGACGCCCAGCTGCTGTGGCAGTTCTGGCAGAAGCTCCACGAACGCTTCCCGCCCGGGCACATCGAGGCCATGGTGCGCGAGCTCGTCGGCCACCCCAGCCTGCCGCCCCACCTCGACCCCGAGCAGATCGCCGACCTGCCGGACACGCCGGGGGTATATCTGTTCTACGGCGAACGTGGCGGAGACCCGGTGCCGGCAGGCCGCTCCGATGGCGCCGACGGGCGCGTCCGGGTAGCGCCGGGCGCCGGGACCACCTCGCCCTCCCCCGGGCGCGCCCGCACGGACGCCAGCGCCCGGGGCGCGCCGCCGCCGGACCTGCCGCTTTACATCGGCAAGAGCACGCGCCTGCGCAGCCGCGTGCTGTCGCACTTCGCCGCCGACCACACCAGCGACCGCGAGCTCAGCCTCAGCCAGCAGGTGCGCCACATCGAGTGGATCGAAACCGCCGGCGAGATCGGCGCGCTGCTCGAGGAAGCCCGCCTGGTCAAACGCCTGCAGCCCACCCACAACCGCCAGTTGCGCCGCAACCGCGAACTCTGCACCTGGCGGCTCGCCACCGACATCGTCGGCGACGGGCGGCTGGAGCTGGTGCACGCCGTCGACCTCGACTTCGGCCGCCGCGACGATCTCTACGGCTTCTTCCGCACCCGCCGCGAGGCCACCAACCGCCTGCGCGCGCTCGCCCGCGACCACGCCCTGTGCCCGCCCCTGCTCGGACTGGAGAAGCCCCCCCAGGGCGCGCGCTGCTTCGACTTCCAGTTGAAGCGCTGCCGCGGCGCCTGCCACGGCGGCGAATCCCCCCAGGCCCACGCCCTGCGCCTGATCGAGGCCCTGCACGCGCTGAAGGTGGAGCACTGGACCTGGCCCGGCCCGATCGGCCTGCGCGAGGGCCAGTCGATCCACGTCGTCGACGGCTGGCGCTGGCTCGGCACCGCCACCGCCACCGACGAGGCCACGCTCGCCGACATCCTGGACACCGGCCGCCCGGCCTTCGACCTCGACATCTACAAGATTTTGGTGAGGGCGGTGAAGCGCTTGCCGGTGGTGAGGCTGTAAGGGGAAAGCGCCTTTGGCGACCCCGACCGCCGCATTCGCGCCTTGCGGCGCTCCTACAGAATGCGTCGCGGTCTGGCGCGATGTAGGAGCGGCGCCAGCCGCGAAAGCGGCCGTGGGGCGGGGGATGTGGTCGTGGACGATCGACGCCGCATTCGCGCCTCGCGGCGCTCCTACAGGAACCACCGCGGCGCCGTCCCCTGTAGGAGCGGCGCAAGCCGCGAACACGGCGAGCGGGCAGGCGACGCCCGAGTCTGCGACAATCCTGGTCGATGCGCCCGTTTCGAGGCGCCGAACACCCCCACAGATCACGATGGACCAGACCACCCCCTACGCCACGATCGGCGGCGAGCCCGTGCTCGCCCGCCTGTGCGACCGCTTCTACGGCCTCATGGCCGAAACGCCGCAGTTCGCCGAGCTGCGCGCCCTGCACCCCGAAGACCTGCAGGGCTCGCGCGACAAGCTCTTCATGTTCCTCTCCGGCTGGCTCGGCGGGCCGGACCTCTTCGTGCAGAACTTCGGTCACCCGCGCCTGCGCGCCCGCCACATGCCCTTCGCCATCGGCACCCGCGAGCGAGACCAGTGGGTCGCCTGCATGCTGCTGGCGATGGAAGAGGTCGGCATCGCCGAGCCGATGCGCGAGCGCCTGCTGCAGAGCTTCTTCAAGACCGCTGACTTCATGCGTAACCAGCCGGGCTGACGCCAGGCACTCCCACTCGCTCCGCGCAAACCCGACCGCCTCGGCCCGCCGCCCTGGCGCGGACGCACGCCAACGCTCACCCACCCGCACGCTCCCCGGACCCGAATTGACCACGCCCCCACCCGCCCACTCCGACGCCGTCCGCGGCCTGCTCGCCGCCCTGCTCGTGGTGGTGTTCTGGTCCGGCTTCAACATCGTGTCGCGCTTCGGCGCCACCGCCAGCTTCACGCCCTTCGACATCGCCGCGATGCGCTACGGCGTCTCCGGCACGATCGCGCTCCCCTTCTTCCTGCTCTACGTGCCGATGCGTGACTGGCCGCGCCATGCCGTGCTCGCCTGCGTCGGCGGGCTGGCCTACGGGCTTTGCGTGTACTGGGGCTTCGCCTTCGCGCCGAGCGCGCACGCGGGCGTGTTCGTAAACGGCGGCATCCCGTTCTGGACCATCGTGATCATGGCGGTGACGAGCGGCTTCCGCATCGCCCGCCCGACCGTGGTCGCGCTGCTGCTGTCGACCGCCGGCCTGCTGCTGATCGGCTTCGAGAGCCTGCTCGCGCTGGCGCAAGGCAGCGAGTGGATCGGCGACCTGCTCTTCCTCACCGCCGCGCTGGCGTGGGCGATCTTCGGCCTGCTGATGCGGCGCTGGCAGGTCAAGCCGCAGTTCGGAATCCTCGGCATCGCGAGCTTCTCGGCGCTGGTCTTCATGCCGATCTACCTGCTCTGGCTGCCGTCCAGCATCGCCGCCGCGAGCTGGGGCGAGATCGCGCTGCAGTGTGTGTACCAGGGCGTGATCGCGTCCATGCTCGCCGCCGGCTTCTACAGCTACGCGGTGCAGAAGGTCGGCGCCGGCGAGGCCTCGATGATGCTGGCGCTGGTGCCCGCCTTCACCGCGATCGGCGCCTACCTGATCCTGGACGAAGCGCTCGGGCTCACCACGATCGTCGGCATCGTGGTGGTGTCGATCGGCGCCCTGCTCGGCGCGCTGCCGCCCGCGGCGCTCGCTCGCGTGCGCGGATTGGGCGCGCGCTGAACGCCGGGCAGGTCCAGCCTCCGAGGGATTTGCCCGGTCAAGCGCCGCCGCGCCGATCGAGCTCGGCCCAGCGCACCCGGTAGGCTCCGTCCGCGTCGTAGGTCGCCGCCTGCTTGTCCGGATCGAAACGCCGCCCGCCGCGCGGGTCGGTGCCGCGGCCGGCGATGTAGAGCCAGTTGCCCTGGTTGCTGTACACGTCGTAATCCACCAGCTGCGCCTCGAACCACGCCGCGCCCGCGCGCCAGTCGCAGCCCAGGTCGTGGATCAGGTAGCTGGCCACCACCTGGCGCATGCGGTTCGACAGCCAGCCGGTGGCGGCGAGCTCGCGCATGCCGGCGTCGATGAAGGCGTGGCCGGTGCGCCCCTCGCACCAGGCCGCGAAGGCCGCCGGGTCGTGTACGGGCGGTGGTGCGGAGTCGATCAGCCCGCGCGCCCGGTACAGGCGGCGGCCGTGCTGCAAATGCAGGAAACGGAAGTAATCCCGCCACAGCAGCTCGAACCACAGCCAGTAGCTTCCAGCGCTCGCCCCCTGCACAACCTCGTGCCGACGCAGCGCGGCGAAGGCCACCCGCGGAGACAAGGCCCCCTGCGCCAGCCAGGGCGAGAACTTGCTGGAGAAGTCGATACCGCTCAGGCCGTTGCGCGTCGCCTTGTAATGGCGCGGACGCTCGCTGGCGAAATAGCGCGCCAGATGCGCGAGCGCCGCTCCCTCGCCGCCTGCGAAGTCGGGCCACCACCACGGAAAGGAGGCCTGCTCCGCAATGCAGGAGCGCCGCAAGGCGCGAAGACTGCGCTCGGCCTCGGCATCCGCGTCGCTTGTGGCTCCGCCCGATTCGCGGCTTGCGCCGCTCCTACGGGGAAGCGCCGGCGCCTCGTCGCTGTAGGAGCGCCGCAAGGCGCGAAAGCGGAGCTCGGCTTCGGCATCCGCGTCGCTTGTGACACCGCCCGATTCGCGGCTTGCGCCGCTCCTACGGGGAAGCGTCGGCGCCTCGTCGCTGTAGGAGCGCCGCAAGGCGCGAAAGCGGAGCTCGGCTTCGGCATCCGCGTCGCTTGTGGCACCGCCCGATTCGCGGCTTGCGCCGCTCCTGCAGGGGGGCGGAGGTACGGTGCCGGTGGCGAGGTCCGGCCACGGCGGCAACGTCGCCAGCGCCGGCAGCGGCGCGGGCGGCTGCAGGCCGGCGGACTCGACGGCCTGGCGGAAGGCGGTGAACACCTTGGGCAGGCGGGCCGGCGCGAAGGGCAACGCCATGGGGTCGAGCAGGCTCGACTGCCACACGACGCACACCCTCAGCCCCGCGGCACGCAGCGCGGCGAGCTCGTCCTCCTCCTCGGGCGCTGCGATCGCCTCGCACACCACCGCGTGCGCGCCCACGGTGCGCGCGAGCGCCGGCAGCACCTCGCATGGCGCGCCATGCAGCTCCAGCAGCGCGCTGCCGCGGGCCCGCAAGGCCGCGTCCAGGTCGTCCAGCGCCGCCTCCAGGAAGGCACGCCGATGCGGCCCGCGGCGGGCGAAGCCCCAGCGCGTCGGCGCGTCGGCGGCGGGGTCGTGGCAATAAACCGGCAACAGGCGCCCGGCGGACGCGCAGGCCTCCGCCAGCGCGAGGTTGTCCCCCACGCGCAGGTCGCTGCGAAACCAGAAGATCACTGCGTCCGAACCCATCGGCACTCCCCCGCAAATCAACCGCGGCGCCGCCTTTTCGCTGCGGCACGCCACCGCAATGTCCATCGCTCAGCGCCCCGGCATTTCGCCACGGCACGCCACCGCAAGCCCCCTCGCTCAGCGCCCCGGCTTGCCACGCTCCCGCCGGCAGCGCTCCGAGCAATAGCGCACCTCGTCCCACACCCGCGCCCACTTCTTCCGCCACGCGAACGGCCGCCCGCAGCCCGCGCACGGCTTCGTCGGCAGATCCCCCTTGCGCCGCATCGCCATCTATCCGTTCTCTCAAGAAACAAAACTAGCCGGGGCGGTTTTCATGCGGCTGCCCCGATGGGGTTGATCTGGAACCCGAGCGCGGTGGCTCGGCGTTTGAGTGCAGCGATGCTGCGCTCGCGTTGCAGTTCTTCGTATCGCTGCTG
>JAEUNQ010000230.1 GCA_016790365.1 Thauera sp.
CATGACGACCGGCATCGAGCCGGGGCGGACGGTGACGCTGGTGGTCAGCGACGGTGATTCGGCGACGCCGGACGTGACCGTCACGGCGACGGTGAATCCGGACGGCAGCTACAGCACGACGGCCGATCTGTCCGGCTTGACCGATGGTCCGCTGATCGTGACCGCGTCGGTCACCGATGTCGCGGGGAATGCTGCGACGGCGAACGCCACGGCCGCGCTCGATACGAGCGCCGGCATCACGGTGAGTCTGGTCGATGTCAATGCGGCCAACGCCACAGCCGCGCCGATCAGCGGCACGACGACCGCCATCGAAGCCGGCCAGACGGTGACGCTGGTGGTGAGCGATGCCGATCCGGCGACGCCGGACGTGACCGTTACCGCGGTCATCAACCCCGACGGCAGCTACAGCACGACGGCCAACCTCTCCGGCTTGACGGACGGTCCGCTGAGCGTGACCGCGTCGGTCACCGATGCGGTCGGCAACCCTGCAACGGCGAATGGCACCGCGAGCCTCGATACGAGCGCCGGGATCACCGTAAGCCTGGCCGACGTGAATGCGGCGAATGCCGCGGCCGCGCCGATCAGCGGCACGACGACCGCTATCGAAGCCGGCCAGACGGTGACGCTGGTGGTGAGCGATGCCGATTCGGGGACGCCGGACGTGACCGTTACCGCGGTCATCAACCCCGACGGCAGCTACAGCACGACGGCCAACCTCTCCGGCTTGACCGATGGTCCGCTGATCGTGACCGCGTCGGTCACCGATGTCGCGGGGAATGCTGCGACGGCGAACGACACGGCCGCGCTGGATACGAGCGCCGGGATCACGGTGAGCTTGGCCGACGTCAATGCGGCCAACGTCGCGGTCACCCCGATCGGTGGCACAACGACGGGCATCGAATCGGGCCAGGTCGTGACGCTGGTGGTCAGCGATACCGACCCGGCGACGCCAGACGTGACCGTTACCGCGGTCATCAACCTGGACGGCAGCTACAGCACGCCGGCGGACTTGTCCGGCTTGACGGACGGCCCGCTGAGCGTGACCGCGTCGGTCACCGATGCAGCCGGCAATGCTGCGACGGCGAACGCCACGGCCGCGCTCGATACCAGCGCCGGCATCACGGTGAGCCTGCCCGACGTCAATGCGGCCAACGCCACGGCCGCGCCGATCAGCGGCACGACGACCGGCATCGAGGCCGGCCAGACGGTGACGCTGGTGGTGAGCGATGCCGATCCGGCGACGCTGGATCTGACCGTCACCGCGGTCATCAACTCCGACGGCAGCTACAGTACGACGGCGGACCTTTCCGGCTTGACCGACGGTCCGCTGACGGTGACCGCTACCGTAGCCGACTCCGCGGGCAACGCCGCTTTGGCCAGCAGCGGCGGGGTACTCGATACCGAGCCGCCGGCGGTGGTCGTCAGCTTCTTGCCCGATGGCAGCTTCACGCTCGATTTCAGCGAGATTGCCCACGATCCTTCCACCGGTGCGCCGCTCGACGCGGGCCAGCTTCTTGCCTTGCTCGAACTCTCCGGTGTGCCGTCGGGCGGGCTGACCCTCGTGGCCGATCCGCTGGACCCCACCCTCTGGCACGGCACCGTCACCGGCGCGGCAGCGGGTGCGATCAGCATCGCCCTGCCGGCCGGAACCTATGCCGATGCTGCCGGCAACCCCGGCAGTGCCGGCCAGGCGAGCCTGGATATCGACAATGCCGCCTCGCCCCCGGTGCTTGTGCCGATTGCCGATATCATCGCCTGGGTGCCGGGTGCCACCGTGATCTCCAACGGCGCGGCGGACAAGGCCGTCACAGTGGGTACCATCGACGCCGGCGCGGGCGTCGCGCAGGCCGACCTCGAGCGTGAGCTCGGCCTCGCCTCGGGCTCGCTGGACGGGCGTTTCAATCCGGTTGGCCCTGGCGTCAACCATCCGGGCACGGTCAATGTGACCGACGGCAAGCTTTCCGAGTCGCAGTACGCCTTGTCCGCAGGTACCAAGCTCACCTGGGACTACGTCTTCGCCAACGGCGAAATCTACGCATGGGAGGTCTCCGCCGGCTTCAACGACCTCGTCGTGCTGGTCGTCACCGACCCGCTCGGCCGCAAGCAGTACGAGTTGGTGACCGCCTCGGAGGTCAAGTTCCCCGAGACCAGCATCAGCGCCTCGCACTCCTTCGAAGCGACCCTGGACGGCAACTACACTTTCCAGTGGCTGGTTCTCAACGGCGGCGACACCATCCGCGACTCTTCGCTCGCGCTCTCCACTCCACGTGTCGGCCTGCCGGGCGAGGCGACGGAGTACGGCGCACCGATCCGGATTCCGCTTGCCGCCGCCCTCACGGACACCGACGGATCCGAGACGCTGGCAGTCACTGTCTCGGGCCTGCCGGTCGGCGCCCGCTTCAGTACCGGAACCGCCAACGCCGACGGTACCTGGAGCTTCACCGCTGCGGAGCTGGGCCAGGTGTATCTGCTCCCCGCAGCGGGCTTCACCGGATCGATCCCGCTCACCGTCACCGCCACGGCGACCGAGTCCGCCAACGGCGCCACCGCGAGCGTCAGTGACAGCTTCGTGGTGCAGGTGACCCAGACCACCAACACGCTGACCAATGCGACCGGCAAGGCGGAAACCTTGACCGGCACTTCCGGCAACGACCTCATCCGTGGCTATGCCGGCGACGATGTGATCAGCGCCGGTGGTGGCGACGACATCGTGTATGGCGGCGCCGACAACGACACGCTGCGGGGGGGCGCGGGCAGGGATGCCTTGTATGGCGGGCAGGGCAAGGATGTGCTCTACGGCGATGCCGGCAACGATCTCCTCAGCGGCGGCAGTGGTGACGACACGCTCTACGGTGGGCTGGGGGCCGACGTGTTCCGCTGGCAGCTCGGCGATCAAGGCACCGGCAGCGCCCCGGCGACGGATACGGTGAAGGACTTCGTTGCGAGCCAGGGCGATGCGCTCGACCTGCGCGACCTGCTCCCCGATGGCCTGGTCGCCGCGGGCAGTCTCGGCGACTACCTCAGCTTCAGCTACGATGCCGCTGCCAGCACCACCGTGCTCTCGATCCGCACCCAGGGCACGACGATGAGTGCGCCCGATCAGATCATCCGCCTGGAAGGCGTCGATCTCTTGGGCGGGCTCTCCGACAACGACCAGATCATCCAGAATCTGATCCACAACGGCCGCCTGATCGCCGACTGAGAACCCCCGGACCGTCGCAGTGCCGGCGGCTGGGGGCGGAGTTTCGCATGCCTTTCGTACAACGTGACCCGGACGGTGGAATCGTCGCCGTCAGCCTGGTGCGCGACGAGCTTCACTGCGAAGAGGTCGATCGCGGCGATGCCGATCTGTGCCGCTTCCTGCAGGGCATGGCCGCGCAGCCGGCACTCGCCGGCAGTGATCTTCAGCTCGTCCGTGTCCTCGAGGACCTCATCGACGTGCTCGTCGAGCGCTCGGTGATCCGCTTCACCGACCTGCCTCAGGCCGCACGCGACAAGCTCGACATGCGCCGCAGCGTGCGCGCCTCGATGCGCAGCCTGGACCTGCTCGGCGAGCGCGACGAACCGCTGTTCTGAGCCGCTCTCCCGCTGCGCGCCCTTCAGCCGAGCGCGCGCACCCCTGGCCCGGTCATCCCGTCCACCCCGAGGGCGACCAGCGTCGCCCGCTCGGCTGCGCTCTCCACCCCTTCCGCGATCACCCGGATGCCCAAGCCGTGGGCGAGCACGCACAGGCTGCGCAGCACGCCCTGGTTGCCGGTTTCGTTGTCGATGCCGCGCACCAGCGAAGCGTCCACCTTCACGTAGTCGAGCCCGAGCTCGTGAAGATCCCCGATGCGGTCGAAGCGGCAGCCGAAATGCTCGATGCCGATGCGGCAGCCCAGCGGGCGCAGCACGCCGCAAAGCTCGCGGAATTCGGCCGGATGCTGCACCACGCCGTACTCGGGCACCTCCACCCACAGCGCACGAGCCCCCTCCGGGTGCGCTGCCAGCAGCACCTCGAGGCGAGTGCGGAAGCCGGCGTCACAGAGGGACTCGGCCGAAAGGTTGATGCCCTGGGCGGCCTCGCCTGCCTGGATGGCCGCGAGCGCGCGCTCCACCACCGCGGCGTCGATGCGGCCCATCAAGCCGAGGCGCGCAGCCCAGGGCATGAAGTAGCCCGCGCTCTGCCACTCGCCATCCATATGGATGCGCACCGGGGCCTCGTGGTGCATCAGGCTGCCGTCTCCCGCCAGCACCGGGAAGCGCGCAAGCTGCAGGCGGTCGGTCGCGAGCGCCGCCTCGATCGCCGTGCGCCAGCCGTCCAGGTCGGCGTGCGCGAGCGGCGGGCGATGCGGATCGGCGATGCGCACCGCGCGCTCGCCTTCCTGCTCCGCAGCCGCCAATGCGCCGTCGGTGCGCACCAGCAGCGCCTTCGCCGTGCAGCCCGGGGCGAACGCGCAGGCGCCTACGGGCAGGGGGAGCTGCGCGGTCGCCGGCGCTGCGCTGGCCAGCGCAGCGTCCAGGCCTTCGCGCAACTGCCGCACGACCGCCGCGGCGTCGTCCTCACCCACCGCGAGCAGGGCGAAGTCCGCGCCGTTCAGGCGGCCTGCTTCCCACCCGGGGTGTGCCTGCGCCAGCGCGGCAAAATGCTTCCCGAGCGCACGCAGTAGCCCATCCACCGCGGGGCGGCCGCAGCGTCGGTTCAAGTCGGCGAGCTCGCCCAGACGCCCGATCACCAGCGTCCCGCCGGCGTGCGAGTCGGTATCGGCGAGCGTGGTCTCGAGCCGGCGCAGGAACTGCGCGCGGTTCATCAACCCGGTCAGTTCGTCGTGCTGCGTCTGGTGCCGCAAGGCTTCCAGGCGAGCGGCCTCCTCGCCCAGCATCTGCCGGACCCGCCCCGACATCCTGTTCATCGCCGCCACGACCGTGGCGAACTCCTGAGTGCCCGGTTCGCTGGTGAGCACGAAGCGGCGCTCGCCGATCGCCTCCGCCTGCGCCACGACCTCGCCGAGCGGGCGCAGGATGCGCCGCAGCAGCAGGGTGCCGAGCAGGCCGCAGGCCACGCCACCGACCACGAACCACAGCAACAGGTCGAGCATCGAGTCCCACAGCGACTCGTAGGCGTAGCGGTCGTGACTCTGCACGCTCACCGTGCCGAACTGGTGCCAGCCGTCCTGCACCTGCGCCAGGCCCGCGGGAGCCTGCATCGGCACCAGCGCGGGCAGCCACTCCGGGGCCCCGCCGCCGGCAGCGTCCGAGTGCAGCTCGGCGAGCGCCGCGCCTTCGGGGTCGAGCAGACGGATCGAACGATAGTGTCCGGTATCCATGCGCGCTGCGAGCTGCAGCTCCACGCTCACCGGATCCTTGGGCAGATGCGTCAGCACGAGCGCGAGCCCGCGGGCGTCGTCGAGGTTCTTCACCGTCAGCGCCTCGACCAGGTAGTCCCGTGCGGAAAGGGTACCCACCACGAGGCTGCCGCCGAGCGCGAGCAGGGTCACGCAAAGCGTCGCGATCCAAAGTTGCTTGATCAGGGACATGTTCGGGCACTCCGGGAGCAGTACGGTGTTGTCATCGGTGCAGGGCGAAGCCTTCCTCGCGCATGCGCTCGAGCACGCTGCGCCAGCGCGACAGGCGGGCAGCCGGGTCGGCGGAGGAACGCTCCGCGCCCGACACCCAGAGGCCCGCGCTGGTGAAGCTGAAGATCGGGAACAGATCGGCCCGCCGGCTGGCCGGCCGGATCTCGCCGATCAGGTTGTCGAGGATCAGCGGTTCGGCGGAGGGCTCGGGATAGTAGCCGACCACCATGTGCGCCTGGGAAATGGTGCTGTGCGGGCCGCCGATGCGCGCCCGCACGTAGATCAGACGCAGGCGCTCGCCCGGCACCCCGGCCTCGAGCAGGGTGGCGTACTTGGCGATGGCGAAATCCTCGCAGTCGCCCGCGCCGGCTGCGAGCGTCTCCAGCGGGGTCGCCCAGTAGTCGGCCTGCTTCCAGACCGCGGAATCGTCGTCGAAGCGGATGCGCCGGTTGAAGAAGTCGTTCACCCGCGTCAGGCGATCGGTCTCGCTCGCCGCGCTGTCGAGCAGGCTCCGCCAGTCGCGCACGGCTGCGGCCGTCGTGGGGCCGTGGCGTTCGAGCGCCACCTGCTCCAGCCGGCCCGCCTCGGCGAGCACTCCCGACAGCGTCCCCGCCAAGGCGAGCGCGAGCGCGCCCGCCGCCACGAACTGCGCGAACGGGCGGGCGGGCTTGCAGGGCGACGGTCGAAGGGGGACGGGCATCGCGGCATGCGGTGTGGAAGAGCGCCATTATCGGCGAATCGCCGCGTTGCGCCTGCCGGGGCGTCCTCGCGCCGTGACCGGAAGCACGATTGACTGCGATCAAGGTATGCCAGGTGGGCGTTTGATCTATCGGCGAGTATTGGCTTCAGGCATCATGCATGCCAGCCATGTTGGCTCCGGGGCCGCTGCGGGTGGCGGGGTGGGTGCGGGGCATGGCGACTCCAGACCAAGGACATCCCAGCGATGAACAAGAAGAATCTCCTCGTGCGCCTCGCCGGTGCCGCCTCCCTGCTCGCGCTCGCTGCCGCGACGCATGCCTCGCCGGCGCCCGAAGCATTGCGCAGCGCCGCGCAAAAGGCGGTCTCCACCAACCCCGAGGTCCAGGCACGCTGGCACGCTTTCCAGGCCGCCGGTGCCGAGCAGGACGTCGCGCGCGGCGGCTGGCTGCCCCGGGTCGACCTCTCCGCGGGCCTCGGCCGCGAGCGCCTCGACCGCCCGCGCACGCCGACGGACGACTACACCCGCCGCGGTGCCGCGCTGACGCTCACCCAGATGCTGTACGACGGCTTCCTCACCCGTAGCGAGGTCTCCCGGCTCGGGCACGCCCGGCTCGCCCGCTACCACGAACTCCTCGACACCGCCGAAACCGCCGCGCTCGAGACCGTGCGCACCTACGCCGACGTGCTGCGCTACCGCGAGCTCGTCCAGCTCGCCAAGGACAACTACGTGGAACACCGCCGCGTGTTCGACCAGATCGCCGAGCGCGCGAAGGCTGGCGTGGGCCGCCGGGTCGACCTCGAGCAGGCGAGCGGCCGCCTGGCGCTCGCCGAATCCAACCTCCTCACCGAGGCCACGAACCTGCACGACGTCAGCGCGCGCTACCTGCGCCTGGTGGGTGAGACCCCCGCCGACGCGCTCGCCCCGCTGCAGCCCGGTCTCGCCGCGGACAAGGCCCTGCCGCGCACGGTCAACGAGGCCGTGCGGGCCGCGATCGCCACCAGCCCGGCCGTCCGCGCCGCGGTCGAGGACGTCCATGCCGGCCAGGCTGCGGTCGAGGCACGCCGTGCCGCCAACCATCCGCGCGTGGATCTGCGCGCGCGCCAGTCGGTCGACAACGACCTCGACGGCGTCGATGGCCGCACGCGCGAAGGCGTGGTCGAGCTCGTGCTCAACTACAACCTGTTTCGCGGCGGCTCCGACCAGGCGGGCATCCGCCAGGCCGCCGAAACGCTCGAGCAGGCGCGCGACCTGCGCGAGAAGGCCTGCCGCGACCTGCGCCAGACCCTGTCGATCGCCTACAACGACAACCTGCGCCTGCAGGAGCAGCTGGGCTATCTCGACCAGCACCAACTGTCGATCGCCAAGGCGCGCGAGGCCTATCGCCAGCAGTTCGATATCGGCCAGCGCACGCTGCTCGACCTGCTCGACACCGAGAACGAATACTTCCAGGCCCGCCGCGCGCACACCTCCGCGCGCTACGACCTCGTCGTGGCCGAGGCGCGCGCACTCGCGGGCATGGGCGGCTTGCTGCAGGCGCTCGGCGTCGCCCGCGAGGGCTTGCCCGCGATCGACGAAGGCGGTCAGGAGCGGGCAGCGAGCGAGCTCGGCGAACTCTGCCCGCCCGACGCACCGGTTCCGCTGCAGATCGACAAGGAAGCCCTATTTGCCGAAGCGATGCGCGACGCGGCTAGCGGCCGCGGAACACCGGCGCCCGCTTCTCGCTGAACGCGGCGAGGCCCTCGCGGTAGTCCTCGGTGGCGAGGAAGTCGAAGGCGCGGCGTTTTTCGTCCTCGCTCAGCGGCACGCCGGTGGTCAGCCGGCGCACCCACTGCTTGTGCCAGCGTGCCACCAGCGGCGCGCCGGCGCGGATGCGCTCGGCCGACACCGCGGCCTCCTCGAACACCCGCTCGTCGTCCACGACGCGCGTCAGCAGGCCCTTGTGCAGTGCCTCGCGCGCATCGAGGATGCGACCCTCGAGCAGGATCTCCAGCACCACCGCCGGCCCCACCAGCGCGAGCAGTCCGGCCATCTCGCCCGGATACATCGAGAAGCCCAGCCGGTTGATCGGCGCTCCGAAGCGCGCCGACTCGCCTGCGATGCGGATATCGCAGCAGCCGGCGATCTCCAGCCCGCCGCCCACGCAGGCGCCGCGGATCGCCGCCACCGTCGGCACCGCGCAGTCGCGGATCGCGTTCAGCGCGCTCGCCACCAGGTCCTCGTGGTAGTGCAGCGCATCGTCCACCGTCGCGCGCACGCTGCGGAACTCCTCGATGTCGCCGCCCGCGGCGAAGGCGTTCTCGCCCGCGCCGCGCACGATCACGCAGCGCACCGAGTCGTCCGCGGCGATGCGTGCCATCGCCGCCGAAAGTCCGCGCCACATCGCCGCATTGACGGCGTTGAGCTTGGCCGGGTTGTGCAGGGTCACGGTGGCGATGCCCTGGTCGATGTCGAGGTCGATTCTTGTGTTCATCGGTTCGGCGTTTTCTATAAATAAAATTTTTCCATACGGATGTGTATGGAGTCTTATGGATGATATATCATCCGCTCGCCCTCGATGCCGCGTCAGACGGCCAATCGGGCAGGAGGAAGGTGGAGGCAAAGCGGTTCGTGTTGCTTATCCTTGGGAGGGAGTGAAAGTGTCTAGCTCGATGTACGCGCACATCCGGCGCAACCCGCGTTTTGCGGAGCTTGTAGCCAAGCGCACCCGCTTCGCGGGCATTCTGGCGGCGATCGTCCTGATCGTCTTCTATGGTTTCGTGCTGCTCGTGGCCTTCGCACCCGAGCTCATCGGCAAGCGACTGTTCGAGGGCAGCAACCTGACCTTCGGCATCCTCGCGGGCCTGCTCCAGTTCATCTTCTTCTGGGTCCTGACCCTGGTGTACGTCCGCCGCGCCAACGGCGAGTTCGACGACATCAACAAGGAACTCGTCAAGGCCGCCTGGAAGGAGGAAAAATAATGAACGCCCGTATCCTTTCCCGCAGCGCCGCCGGCCTGCTCGCCCTGGCCGCCAGCCCGCTGGTGCTCGCCGCCGGTCCCGCGATGGACGCCGCCGAGAAGCAGCCGCTCAACCTCCACGCCATCGGCATGTTCTTCGTGTTCGTGCTGATGACCCTGGGCATCACCTACTGGGCGGCCAGCCG
>JAEUNQ010000244.1 GCA_016790365.1 Thauera sp.
GCGGCCGATGGTCGCGGCGGAATCACCCTGCCACCGCCCGCTTCAGCCGCGCCACCGCCCCTTCGACCGCGCCCTCGTCCAGGTTCCCGTAGCCGAGCACCAGCCCGTTGCAGCGCACCGGCGGGCGCGCGTAGGCGGACAGCGCGCGCACGCCCAGCCCGAGCTGCGCGGCGCGCTCCGCCACCGCGACATCGGGGAGCGCATCGGGCAGCCACATCACCAGATGCAGCCCGGCCTCGCCGCCCGACAGCACCAGCCCGGGGCCGAAAGCCTGCTGCAGGACGGCCCGCAGCGCGGCCTGGCGGGCGTTGTAGCGGGCGCGCATGCGGCGGACGTGGGTGGTGTAGTGGCCGCGCGCGATGAAGTCGGCGAGCGCGCGCTGCTCGATGCCCTGGCCGGCACGGGTGGCGCGCGCCGCGCCGTGGATGAAGTCGTCCGCGATCGTGTGCGGCAGCACCAAGTAGCCCAGGCGCAGGCCGGGATAGAGCGTCTTGCTGAAGGTGCCGGCATAGACCACCGGGGCGTCGGCGTGCAGGCCGAACAGCGCCGGCGGCGCCGGGCCGGCGCGGCGGAACTCGCTGTCGTAGTCGTCCTCGACGATCCAGGCGCCGGCCGCGCAGGCGCGCTCGATGAGCGCGAGCCGGCGCGGCAGCGACATCACCCGCCCGGTGGGGTACTGGTGCGAAGGCGTGACCATCACCAGCCGCGGCTGGTGGTGCCGCCAGTCGGCGGCGGCGGGGGCCAGGCCCTCGACATCGACGGCGATGTCGTGCACCCGCAGGCCGGCGAGGCCGAAGGCGACGCGGGCGGCGAGGTAGCCCGGGTTCTCGACCCACACCGTGTCGCCGTAGTCGGCGAGCAGGCGCGCGCACAGGTCGAGCGCCGCCTGCGTGCCGCTGGTGACGAGGATCTGCGCGGGGTCCACCGCCAGGCCGCGCACGCTCGTGAGGTGGCCGGCGAGCGCCGCGCGCAGGGCGGGATCGCCGCCGTGCGCCGCATAGCCGAGCTGCCGCCAGCCGGCGTCGCGCCAGGCGCGTTCGAGGCAGGCGCGCCAGGCGCGGAAGGGAAAGGCACCGAAGTCCGGCACGCCGGGCGAGAACGGCAGCGCTTCGGCGTCGCGCGCCGGCTCGCGCTGCAGCGCCGCCGCGGCGCGCGCGGACAGGGTCGGCGAAGCCTCCCGCACAGGCGACGCGGGCTGCGCGGCGCGCACTGCAGCAGGCAGCGTCGCCACGCGCGTCCCCTGGCGGTCCGCGACCAGGCAGCCCTCGGCGACGAGCTGCTCGTAGGCGAACAGCACCGTGTTGCGCGCGATGCCGAGCGTCGCCGCGAGGCTGCGGCTCGCGGGCAGGCAGGTGTCGGCGGGCAGCCGACCGCTCAGGATGGCCTCGCGCAGGCGCAGGTAGAGCACGCGCTGGCGCGGCACGGCGGCGGGCAGGGGTGGCGCGAGCAGCCAGTCGAGCTCCATCGTGGCTCCATTCGTGTGGCTTTTTGTGGCACTACGCAAGGTACCACCACGAACCTAGGATGGCGTGGTCGAAACCTTCGGAGCCTTGAAGCCATGCCCCACCCCACCGCCCCCTCCCCGCGCACCCGCGTCCGCCGCCTGCCCGAGCGCGCGCACTACGACGCCGACAGCATCGCCGCCATCGTCGACGCGGCGATGCTGTGCACCGTCGCCTTCCAGATCGACGGCATGGTGCACGCCATCCCGACGATCCACTGGCGCGAGGGCGGGCATCTATACCTCCACGGCGCCAAGGGCTCGCGCATGCTGAAGGCGCTGACCGAGGGCGAGGCCTGCGTGACCATCGCGCTCGCCGACGGGCTGGTGCTGGCGCGCTCGGCAATGCATCACTCGATGAACTACCGCTCGGTGGTGCTCTACGGCCGCTTCGAGGCGGTGACCGAGCCCGCGTACAAGCTCGCCAGCCTGCGCGCCTTCATCGACGGGCTCTACCCCGGGCGCTGGGACACGCTGCGCCCGATCAGCGACAAGGAGCTCAACGCCACCACCGTGCTGCGGATCGCGCTCGACGAGGCCTCGGCCAAGGTGCGCGACTGGGGTGTCAAGGACGACGAGGAAGACCTGGAGTGGCCGGTGTGGGCGGGGGTGATCCCGCTCCGCACGGTGACGGACGCACCGGAGATCGAGCACGACAGCGTGGGCAAGGCGGTGCCGCCGACCCGCTTCGGATAAGGGCAGAACACCGCGACGAGATGCGCGCTCGCGCGCTACGCCATCACGGACGCCGCCGGGTATTGCCAAGGCGACCGCCGCCGGGGCGGCCACCGTACGGACGCCTGCGCTCGTCCTCATCGTCGCGCTTGGGCTTGGGCATCAGCAGGTTCTTGCCGCCCTGCTGGGCCAGCCTGGCATGATCCCGCAGTGCCGCCTCGAACTGCTCCGCCCCGATCCCGATTCCGGCGTGCTCGCCGACCGGCTTGTACGCCGACAGGCGCTCGCGCACGAGGAACACGCGCTCGTCGGCCTCGGCCTTCTTCGGCAGGCCCTCGACCAGTTGCACGGCAACCGGTGTCAGGGCATAGCCCTCGCCGTGCGAAATCAACAGGCCGTGGGTGACAAAGCGCTCGAAGGCTGTCGCCCACGCTCCGGGCGCCGTGACCGGAAAGCCCATGAACTCGGCGGCGGCGACGATATCCGCCAGCGCGGCAGGTCGCCTCTTGGCGGCAATCAGGGTCGCCAGCAGCAACTGCGCATCGGTGTCGTGGATGGGATACATGGAGATTCGCCTGCCGGTCGCGTTGTGAAGCGCGCCATGATGCCTGAGGCAAGACGATCCGGCACGAAAGCATTCGGCGGAGTTCCACCCGGGTTCCGCGTGCGGGGCGAGATGGGCGGGCGCCCCTCGGAGGCATCCGGCGCGATTCCCGCGCGCCACCCGAGCCGGATCGTCGCGCGCTTGGATCGGAGCGCCGAGGCGCCCAGGATGGGGAACCCGATCATGCCCCGTAACAATCGTCTCCTCGCATTTCCTCGCAAATTGATAGACTTTAACGATTACAGATCGGCGAAACCGACTTGCCCCTCCCCATGCTCCTGGCTCGTCCGAGTGCGGACGTTACTGCCATTTTCCGCGGCGACCGTGGCGTAGGACGGCTCGTCGGCGCCTGGATGGCACTCGCAGTCGTGCTGGGCGGGTACTGGATCCAGCTCGATCTCTCGCATGCCGCGCTCGTCTCCCAGGCCGAAAACCTCACCCGGCTGCGTGCCCTGCAAACCGCGCACGCGTTGGCGCTGCACACCGGGGCGCTTTTCCGCAAGCTCGACTACCTTTCCCTGCACCTGGGGGAGCACTGGCTCAAGGAAGGCTCGCAGGGATCACGTGACGCGCTCGTGCGCGCGCACCTCGCGCTTCCCAACGACGCCCTGATCGGAATCGACATCGCCGACGCCGAGGGGCGGCTACTCTACTCCACCGTCGGCGAGAAGCTGCCGCTCGAACTCGAGCGCTACGGCATCGCGGACTTCGAGCACTTCCGCGTCCATCTGGACGGTTTCAAAGGCCTCTTCATCGCCCAGCCCTACCGCGGACGCATGACCGGCAAGTGGATCGTGCCCTTCTCCCGTGCGCTCGTCGAAGAGGGTCGGCTTAAAGGCGTGATCGTGATGTCGGTGTCGGTCGCCCATCTCACCAAGGCACTCCAGGAGCTCTATCCGGGGATCTCGGACGTGGCGGCGCTCGTACTCGACGATGGCCGCTTCCTCGCCCACTCCAGCCGGACGGAGGAAGCAATGGGCCGCTCGGTGCCAGCCGACCGCCCCTACCTGATCGATCGCGAGCGCCAGCAGGGGAGCTTCGATGCGACCGCGCCAATCGACGGCGTCGAGCGCTATTACGCCTGGCACCGGGTTCCCGGCTTTCCGGTCGTCGCCGCGCTCGGGCTGAGCAAGGACGAAGCACTCGTTCCGGTGCGCAGCACCATCCGCGACAGCCGGATCCGGAGCGGGCTGGGCTCGCTGGTGCTGCTCGGCGCCGCCTTGCTGATCAGCCAGCTCTGGCGCCGCCACGCCCGCCAGGAGGAAGAACTCGAGCGTGCCGGCGAGCGGCTGGAAAAGCTGGTCGGTCACTTTCCGGGCATGGCCTACCAGTTCCTGCTGCGTGCCGACGGCACCACCTCCATGCCCTACTGCAGCCCCGGCGTGCGCGAACTTTACGGTGTGGGGCCGGAAGGGCTCCAGGACTCGGCCATGAGCATCTTCGAGCGCGTCCACGCCGACGACCTCGACCGGCTGCGCGATAGCATCCGGGCCTCGGCCGCGCAGCTCGAGCCTTGGCGATGCGAGTTCCGCGTCCGGGGCGCGGGCGACCGGTTGCGCTGGCTGCTCGGCGAAGCCAACCCCGAGCGCACGCCCGAGGGCGACACCCTCTGGCACGGCTATGTGCACGACATCACGGACCGGCAGGTGGCCGCGCAAAAGCTTCGCGAGAGCGAGGCGCGCCTCCGCCAGGCGGTCGACGCGGTCCGCGACGGCCTGTGGTCGTGGGACCTCGCCCGCGACCGCATCGCGCTCGACGAGCGCATCCTCGACATGCTCGATCGACCGGAGCTGGGTTCGGAGATGAGCTACGAGGAATTCCGCGCACTGGTCCATCCCGCCGATCGCCAACGCCAGGACAACGCGCTTCGGACCGCAGCGAGCACGGATCCCGACCTTCCCGTGGCGGGCGATTTCCGGCTGGGAACCGCTTCCGGGCGCTGGATCTGGATCCACGCGCGCGGCAGCGTCGTCGAAGCGGACGCGCAGGGGCGGCCACGGCGCCTCGTGGGCACCTTCTCCGACGTGACGGCGCGCGTCGCCGCCACGCAGCTGCGTCGTGCGCTGCTCGACCACAGCGTGGCCGCGATCGCCATGATCGACGCCAAGCTCGAGATCCTCGAAGCCAACAGCCGCGCCGAGGAGATCTTCGCCCCATCGTCGACCTCGATCACCGGTCTCAAGCTGACCGACCTCCCGCTGCACGAGGACCAGGCCCGCTTCATTCCGCAGCACCACGCGACATTGCGGGCAAGCGGGCAGTTGAACATCGAACTGCCGCTGCGCGACAACCAGGGCAAGATGCGCTGGTTCGACGCTCATGGCGTGATGCTGGATCCGGAGGATCCCGACAGCGATACCGTCTGGACCCTGGTCGACATCTCCGACAAGCACCGTACGCGGATGGCGCTCGCCACCGAGCGCCTGCGTCTGAAGACCGTGCTCGAGCGCTTCCCGGGCGGCGTGCTCATGGAGGACCAGGACGGCTTGATCACCTCGGTCAACCGGGGCCTCTGCGAATTGCTCGACATTCCGGGCACCCCCGATGAGTTGATCGGCCTCTCGCACGAGACGCTGTGCGAACGGCTCGGCACGGAACGTACGACGTGGCTGCATCGACCCGATTCCGATCACGCGACGGAAAAGCGTGCAACCGTCGAGGTGGAGGGCATCAAGGGCCACACGCTGGAGATCGACTGGCTGCCGATCGAGCATGGCGGACAGCGCCTCGGTCGCGTGTGGCTGGTGCGCGACGTCACCGAACGCAAGGAGCGCGAACGCCGGCTTGCGGAGCTCGCCGCCACCGACCCGCTGACGGGGCTGCCAAACCGGCGCAGCTTCCTCGCATGCCTCGACGCCGCGCTCGACGACACCCAGCGTGACCCGACGCGCGGGAGTACGCTGCTGATGATCGACATCGACCACTTCAAGCACGTCAATGACACGCACGGCCATCCGGTCGGCGACGAGGTCCTGCAGCACGCGGCGCGCCTGATCCGCGGCAGCCTGCGCCAGCACGACCGGGCAGGCCGCCTCGGCGGCGAAGAGTTCGCCGTGCTGCTCGACGACGTCACCCCCGACACGGCACTCGCCCTGGCCGAACGCCTGCGCCACACCGTCGCGGACACGCCCGCAGCCACCACCGCCGGACCGGTGGCACTTACCGTCAGCCTGGGGCTCTCCGGTGTTTTCGGCAGGGATCCAGCACGCGTCCTTGCCGACGCCGATGCGGCGCTCTACCGCGCCAAGCGCAGCGGCCGCAACCGGGTCTGTGTGTCAGGAAGCGCCACGGAGTGAAGCGCACCGGAGTGCCCCACGCACGCGGCAGTTCCGGTATCCCGCCCGCGCTGGCTATACTCGCCGCCACTTTCACCCAAGGGGAGACCTGAACCATGAAGCTCGAGACCATCGCCGTGCACGGCGGCTACTCGCCCGATCCGACCACCAAGGCCGTCGCGGTGCCGATCTACCAGACCACCTCGTACGCCTTCGACGACACCCAGCACGGCGCGGACCTCTTCGACCTCAAG
>JAEUNQ010000268.1 GCA_016790365.1 Thauera sp.
CGTGTTCAGGCGTGCGCGACGTTGCGCGCGATGAGCTCGCGGATCAGGTGCAGCTTGCCGTGGAAGAAGTGGTCTGCGCCGGGGATCACGATGATCGGCTGCTCCTGCGGCCGCGCCCAGGCGAGCACGTTGGCGAGCGCCACGGTGTCGTCGTTCTCGCCGTGGATGACCAGTGCGGGGACGTTCGTCGGCAGCGCCGGGGTGTCGTAGCTGCGCCCGCTGCCGGTGGTCTCGCCCGCGGCCATGCCCACGAGCACGAGCTGGCGCGGCGGCGCGATGCCTTCGGCCAGGCGCTTGGCGACACGCACCTGCACGTAGCCGCCGAACGAGAACCCGCCGAGCGCCAGCGGCAGCGCGCCCCAGCGCGACTCCGCCCAGCTGATCACCGAGAGCATGTCCTCGGTTTCGCCCTCGCCGTGGTCGTGCGTGCCTTCGCTCTTGCCCACGCCGCGGAAGTTGGGGCGGATCACCGCGTAGCCGAGGTCGCGGCAGGCGCGAGCGAGCGTGTGCGCCACCTTGTTGGTGTTGGCGCCGCCGAAGAGCGGGTGCGGGTGGCACACCAGCGCGACGCCCTTGACCGTGGCGGGGGCGTCGATCAGCGCCTCGATATTGCCGGCGGGGCCGCGCAGCAGGACGGCTTCGGTGGGCAGCGGCCGGCTCATCGGACGACCCTCCGGCCGCTGTGCGACTTCATCGTCGGGGCCGGCGAGCGCTTGCCGGCGGACCGGCGTGCGGGCGTGCTCATGCGGCGTCCTCCGGCAGGCGCAGGCGTTGCACCACGCGCCCGTTCACCAGGTGGGAGTCGATGATCTCGTCGATGTCTTCCTTGTCGATGTAGGTGTACCAGACGTTGTCCGGGTACACGACGACCACCGGGCCGTCGTCGCAGCGGCCGAGGCAGCCTGCCTTGTTGACGCGCACGCTGCCCTTGCCCTTGAGGCCGAGCGCGGCGGTGCGTTCCTTGGCGTAGGTCTGCAGCTCGCTCGCCTTGTGGTCGTTGCAGCAGGACTCGCCCGGCTGGCGCTGGTTGCAGCAGAAGAAGACGTGGTGTTTGAAGTAGCTCATGGCGGCTCTCTGGGTACCGGGTGGAACGCCGTGCCGGCGCCGACCCGCGGGGATGTCGCGAGATTATAGGCGGGCTCGCCCGGCGTGCGGCGTCCAGGGGTGTCGTCGCGCCGGGCCGCCGCTATCTTCCGGACTTCGTGCGCGGCGCCGCGGGCAGGCGCCCGGACGAGTCCGCGAGATGCTCGCCGCGCCACAGCCCGAGCGCCGAAAGGTAGGCGAGCGCCGCGTAGGGCCACAGACTGTCGACCAGCGCGGTGAGGCCGTGGAAGTTGAGCACGTTGCTGAACCCGGCCAGGCGGCGGTCGAAGGGCAGGTAGGGGTTCTCGGGGATCAGGTTCACCAGCGCGGTGGCCAGCAGCAGGCTGGTTCCGGCGATCGCGTGCTGGGCCAGGCGCGGGAGCAGAAGTGCGGGCAGCAGCAAGCCGCCGCCGATCAGCAGGCCGCGCTCGGCGCCCGGGGTGAGCCAGGCGAGCGGAGCGCCCGGTTCGAAGAAGATCCACGTCGCCAGCGACTTGGCGCCGATGCCCAGCGCGATCACCAGCAGCACCGGCAGCGGGCTGGGCCCGCGCGTCATGCAGCGCACGAAGAGCCCGATCGCGAGCAGGCCGCTGGCGGCGAGCGCAGTGTCGAAGGCGATGAAGCGCTCGGGGCGGAAGGGCAGCGGTGCCGGAATGCCGAGCAGGCTGCGCAGGTCGCCGCTGGCGAAGACCAGGTCGGTGGCGCCGAGCTGGCCGAGCAGCCACAGCCCGATCAGCACCAGCCCGGCTTCGCCGCTGCGCCCGCCGATCACGCTGCGCGCGCGCCAACGCTGCAGCCGGCCCTGCGGCCCGAGCAGGGCGTCGCCCCAGTGCGCGCCGGCGAGCGCGCCGAGCAGGCCGCCGGCCGCGTTGCCGCCGAGGTCGAGGTTGCTCGCCACCCGGCTGGGCAGGTAGTTCTGCAGCGCCTCCAGGCCGAAGCTGAACAGCCCGGCGACCAGGGCGGCGACCATCGCCTTGCGCGCGAAGCCCCAATGCCGCGGCAGCGACGCGGCCAGCAACAGCCCGAGCGGCAGGTAGCCGAGGATGTTGAAGAGGAAGTCCTCGAGGATGAAGTATCTCGGCCACGGCGCCCACAGCCAGTCGAGCGCGGGCAGCCCGCTGTCGCGCCAGCCGGTCAGCGGATGCAGGCAGGCATAGGCGACCAGCAGCGCATAGACGAACGCAAGCGCGGGAGCGAGGGAGAGGGATGGCCGGGCAGGCATGCGGCGAATTGTGCCAGCTTGGTCGCAGCCGAGCACCCCGAGTCGGGGTGTCCTCGCGCCTGCCGTCGCTACAGCCGTCATTCGCGGCTGGCGCCGCCCCTACAGGGCACCCGGGCCGTGTCGGTTGCCGTAGCGCCGCCAGGCGCGAAGCGCGCACCGGGGTGCCGCACCGCGCTGGTGCGCCTCGGGCGCAAATGGTGCGCGACCGCGCCCGGTCGAACGCACGATGGCCGACCGAAGCCCGCTGAATCCGCAGAAGCATTGGCCTGCGCCTGCTCGCACGCTTCTTGCTGACCCAGGATATCGCCCTACCACGCTCCCTCCGAGGCCGCCGTGTCCATCCACGTCAAGCTGAACCACGTCACCCACTACCGCTACGACCGTACGGTGAGCCTGTCGCCCCAGGTCGTGCGCCTGCGCCCGGCGCCGCACTGCCGCACGCCGATCCACGCCTATTCCCTCAAGGTCGAGCCCGCCGGGCACTTCATCAACTGGCAGCAGGACCCGCAGTCGAACTACCTCGCCCGCCTCGTCTTCCCGGACAAGACCACCGAGCTGCGCATCGAGGTCGACCTGGTCGCCGAGCTGTCGGTCATCAACCCCTTCGACTTCTTTCTCGAGCCGGCGGCGGAGAAGATCCCCTTCGCCTACGAGGAGGCCCTGCGCGTCGAGCTCGCGCCCTATCTGGCGAAGGCGCCCGCGGCGGCGCTCGGGCCGAAGTTCATCGACTACCTCGAATCCATCCCGCGCGCGCCGTGTGCGAGCGTGGATTTCCTGGTCGCGCTC
>JAEUNQ010000281.1 GCA_016790365.1 Thauera sp.
GCCCCTGCGGCGCTGTCCGCGCTGCTCGCCTGGGCGGGGCTGGACGCGCAGGCGCTGGAAGGGGCTGGCGCGGTCGATCTCGCCGCCCGCCGCGAGGCCGATCTCGACCGCCTCGCCGATGCGATCGAGGCCCATGTCGACCTGGCGGCCCTGTTCGCCCCGGATCGCATCTGAAGTCTTGCAGGACACGCACGAATGACCACCGACATCCCGCGCCGCCATGGCGCAGAAACCTCCCCGCTCGGCCAGGCAGTCGCCTACCGCGACACCTACGCCCCCGAGCTGCTGTTCCCGATCGCCCGCCAGCTCAAGCGCGACGAACTCGGTCTGCACGCCGACGCGCTGCCCTTCGTCGGCGAGGACCTGTGGAACGCCTACGAGCTCTCCTGGCTGGACGCGCGTGGCAAGCCGGTGGTGGCGCTCGGCGAGTTCCGCGTGCCGGCCGCCTCGCCGCGGCTGATCGAGTCGAAGTCGCTCAAGCTCTACCTGAACTCCTTCAACCAGCAGCGCTGCGCGAGCGTGGAAGAAGTGCGCGCGACCATCACGCGCGACCTGTCTGCGGCGGCCGGTGCCGCGGTGGCGGTGATGCTGTGGCCGCTGCACGAGCGCCCCGGGCGCCGCTTCGGCTATCCCGAAGGCGTCTGCCTCGACGCCCTCGAGATCGACATCGAGCGCTACCAGCCCTGCCCGGAGACCCTGCGCGCCGAGGGGCCGGAGGTGGAGGAGACGCTGTACTCGCACCTGCTGAAATCGAACTGCCTGGTCACCGGCCAGCCCGACTGGGGCACCCTGGTCGTGCGCTACCGCGGCGCGGCGATCGAGCGCGCGGGGCTGCTGCGCTACGTGGTGTCCTTCCGCGGCCACAACGAGTTCCACGAGCAGTGCGTGGAGCGCGTGTTCTGCGATCTGATGGCGCGCTGCAGGCCGCGCGAGCTTGCGGTGTGGGCGCGCTACACGCGCCGCGGCGGGCTGGACATCAACCCCTTCCGTGCGAGCCATGCGGGGCTGCGGGCGGACGAGGCGATGGAGGTGCGCCAGTGAGCGGGCAGCGGCTTCAATGCCTTGCGCAGAAAATGTGCAACATCGTATGCGGCCGTTGCCCAAATCGCCGCATGCGGTGGTTTAATACTGGCCGGTAACAACCAACACCAAGAGGTAAGGAATATGAAGGCTCTCGTTGCTGCTGCGGTCGCTGCAGGTCTCCTCTCCGCTTCGCCCGCGTTCGCGTCCGAGGCGCTGGCCAAGTCCAAGAACTGCCTGGCCTGTCACGCGGTGGACAAGAAGCTGGTCGGCCCCTCCTACAAGGAAATCGCTGCCAAGTACGCCGGCCAGGCGGATGCCGCGGCGATGCTCGCCGACAAGGTCAAGAAGGGTGGCGTGGGCGCCTGGGGCAAGGTTCCGATGCCCCCCAACCCGCAGGTGAACGATGCCGACGCCAAGGCGCTGGTCGACTGGGTCCTCTCGCTCAAGTAATCCGGCACTCCGCGGCGGGCCTGCCCGCCCGGATGCATCCGAAGCCGGCGCAAGCCGGCTTTTTCACGCCTGTGCGCCGCGAAGGCCGGCGCTGCCGGCGCCGAGAAACAGGCGTTCGGGCTGGCGCAGCCAGCCGAGCACCTCGTCGGCGGGGGCTGGGCGGGCGAAAAGATAGCCCTGCATCACCTCGCAGCCGAGCGCGCGCAGCGCATCGGCCTGCTCCAGGTTCTCGACGCCTTCGGCGACCAGGTCGAGCTCGAAGCCGCGCGCGATGCCGGTGATTGCCGAGATGATCGGGTTGGTCATCGGGCCTTCGAGGTCGCGTACGAAGCTGCGGTCGATTTTCAGCGTGCTGACCGGGAAGCGCTGCAGGTAGGCGAGCGCCGAGTAGCCGGTGCCGAAATCGTCGATTGCCACGCTGATGCCGGCCTCGCGCAGGGCACGCACCTTGGCGGCGACGTCGGCGGTGTCGTCCATCATCAGGCTCTCGGTGATCTCCACTTCGAGGTATTCCGGCGCGATGCCATGACGACCGAGGCAGGAGCGGATCTTGCCGACGACGTCGCCGCGCTGGAAATCGCATGCCGACAGGTTGATCGAAACCCGTGGCGCGCTCACCCCGTCGGCCTGCCAGTGCGCGAGCTGTGCGCACGCGGTCTCCAGCACCCAGTTGCTGATCTCGCCGATCAGGCCGACCTCTTCGGCGACCTGGATGAAGGTCGCCGGCGGAATCGCGCCCAAGCCCGGATGATTCCAGCGCAGCAGGGCCTCCAGGCCCACGATGTCGCGGGTGTTGAGGCTCACCTGGGGCTGGTAATGCAGGTCGAGCTCGCCGCGCGCGAGTGCGCCACGCAGGTCGTTCTCGAGCGCGATGCGATCACGGTGGCGGCTGTTGAGCTCGGGGTCGAAGAAGCGGAACGCGTTCTTGCCCGAACGCTTGACCTGGTACATCGCCGCGTCGGCATGGCGGGTGAGGTCCTCCGCCGTGGTGCCGTCGCGCGGGAACAGCGCGATGCCGACGCTTACCGTGGCGCGGAACTCGCCCTGGCTGAGCCGCACCGGGGTTGCGAGGGCATCGAGCACCTTGCGCGCGATCACCTCGGCATCCTCGGGCTGGTTGATGTCCGGCAGCAGCACGGTGAACTCGTCGCCGCCGAGGCGGGCGAGGGTGTCGCCGCGGCGCAGCGTGGCGGACAGCCGGCTCGCGATCGCCCGCAGCAGCAGGTCGCCCTCGGCGTGGCCGAAGGTGTCGTTGACCAGCTTGAAGCGGTCGATGTCGATGAACATCACCGCGAGCGCGCCGGTGCGGCGCTGGGCCTGGGCGATCGCCAGTTCGAGGCGATCCTTGAACAGCACCCGGTTGGGCAGGTGGGTGAGCTGGTCGTGGTAGGCCTGGAAGGAGATGATCTCCTCGGCGCGCTTGCGCTCGGAGATGTCGCGCGCCACCCCGTAGAGGCCGATCACGCGGCGATCGTTCTCCTGGGTGACCATCGGGATGCCGGTCAGTGAAACGGTGAGGCTGCCGCCCTCGTCGCCGCTTTCGCGCCGAGAGCGCAGGCGCAGCTCAACGTGGAAGCTCTCGCCCGGCAAGCTGCTCGGCTGGCTGAGCAGGGTGTCGATGCGGTCGAGGTCCTCGGGCATCACCAGGGTGGTGAAGGGGCGCTTGACCAGCGCGCTGCGGTCGTAGCCGAGTAGCGGCTTGACGCGCGGGTTGATGTAGGTGAAGCGTCCGCTGCCGTCGAGCGTGAAGATCATGTCGGGCGAGCTTTCCACCAGGTAGCGGTGGAGGCGCTCCGAATCCTTCAGGCGCTGGCTCATCAGCTTGTTGGCGCGCTCCAGCGTGCCCTTGTGCAGGGCTCCGTCGACCGCGCGCTGCAGTTGCGCGACGTGATAGGGCTTGCGCACGTAATCGTCGGCCCCGCCGCGTAGCGCGCCGATGGCGGCGTCGATCGCGTCCTCGCCGCTGATGATGATCACCGCCTCGTCGCGCTGGTGGTCCGACAGCCAGTCGAGCAGGGCGAGGCCGTTGGCGTCGGGCAGGCGGTAGTCGAGCAGGACCAGCGCGTAGCGCTGCCTCTCGAGGCGGCCGATCGCTTCCGCGATGCTGCCGCATTCGTCGAAGATCCGCCCTGGGCGGGCAAGCACGTGGGGAAAGGTGCGACGGAGCGGCGGATCGTCATCGACGATCAGGATGCGGACGCTGTCGGCGTCGTCGCCGGCACTGCCGTCGATCCGAGGCTTGAACCCGTTTTCGGCCGGAGTGACCATGGCTCCCGGAGGCTGGGGTGTGGAGGGCTTGTTCGGCCGC
>JAEUNQ010000321.1 GCA_016790365.1 Thauera sp.
GAAGGCGTGGTGACGGCCTTCTTCATCTTGATGGTGAGGTGACGCAGCACGGCGTCGTTGAACTTGAACGAGTGCTCGAGTTCGGCCAGCGTCTCGCCGTCGCACTCGATGTTCATCAGCACGTAGTGGGCCTTGTGCACCTTCTGGATCGGGTAGGCCATCTGGCGGCGCCCCCAGTCTTCCAGGCGATGGATCTGGCCGTTGCGGGTGGTCACGATGGACTTGTAGCGCTCGACCATCGCCGGCACCTGCTCGGACTGATCCGGGTGCACGATGAAGACGATTTCATAATGTCGCATGCAAACTCCTTGCGGTTGGTTGTTGCAGCCCCCCGGCATGCGGTCCGGTGGAGCAAGGGAAGCTCGCCAGTCTATCAAGAAAGTCCGGAAAATCAAAGGACACAGAAGAAGCCCGGGAATCGGGAGTGCGGTTACAAAAGCCCGCTTACACTCTGCGCCTGCCCCGTGGCACCTGCCTCGCCTAGTATCCGAATCACCGGGGCCCTGCCCTGAAACGAAGAAATCGAACGAGGCAGACCATGAACACGACCCTGACCCGCAAGATCGTCGCCGCCCTGCTGTGCGGCGGCATGCTCGCCGCTGCCGCCCCCGCCGCATACGCCGACCGGGACGACCGCGGCCCGCGCTGGGGCCACCACAAGCACCACTACAAGCACGATCACAAGCATCGCCGCCACTGGGACGAACGCACGGTCTATCGCGAGAAGGTCATCATCCGCGAACGCCCGCGCTACTACCGCGAGCCGGAGATCCACAACCACTATTACGAGCGCCCTCACCGCTCGTACAGCTACAGCCGCTCGCCCGCCGTGGTGATCGGCGTGGACATTCCGCCGCTGGTGATTCCGCTGCGCTGAACGCAGCCGCTCGCAGGGCGCGGTGCCACTCCCCTGGCGCCGTGCCAGGCAACGCCGGTCGCGCGGCTCAGCGCGGCCGGCTCTCCCAGATCTTCTGCAGGCGCTTGACCGACACCGGCATTGGCGTCCTCAGCTCCTGTGCGTACAGTCCGACACGCAGCTCCTCCAGCAGCCAGCGAAATTCCTCCAGCGCCGGGTCCTCGACACCGGCGCGTCGGCGCGCGAGGCGCTCGCGCTCCCAGGCCTGGGCGAGCACCTTCCATTCACTCATCGACTGCGCATCGCGCGCCGGATTGTTGCGGAGTTTGTCGAGCCGCACCGAGGCGCCCTTGAGGTAGCGCGGGAAATGGGCGAGCCTGTCCCACTCGAAGGCGACGAGGAAGTCCTTCGGCAACAGCGCGCCGAGCTGGCCCTGGAGGTCGGCGACCACCTCGGGGAAGGTCTTCAGCCCCGACAGGCGCTTCTGCAGCGCCACATGCTCGACCAGCAGCTGGCCGGTCAGACGTATGAATTCCTGCGCGACCAGGCTCACGCGCGACTTGGCCTCGGCGCAGCGCTTCGCGAATGCGTCGGCATCGGTCGGCAAGGGTTCGAGCAGGCAGCAGCGGCCCAGCGTCGCCTCGACCAGGCGGGCCTTGAGTTCGGCCTCGGTGCCGAAGCTCATGTACTGGAGTGCGAGCTCGCGCAGGCCGGGGAGACGCTCGACGGCGCGCACCTGGTCCTTGAGATTGAGCGCGAACAGGCGCGCGAGACCGCGCCGATGCACACGCGCCGCCTCTTCCGGCGTGTCGTGGGGGCGCAGCGAGACGCTGTCGCCGTCGTCGTGCAACGCCGGGAAACCGATCACCTCGCGGCCGGCGACGCGCACCTCGAGCAGCTCGGGCAGGGCGCCGAAGGTCCAGGTGGTGAAGCCGGACAGCACCTGCGCCGGCAGCTCGGCCGCTGCGGCGCCGCGCCCCGGGGCGTCGCCCGCCGCCTTGCCGCTCCCCTTTCGCCCGGGCTGAGGCGCGCCGGCATCCGCACTACGCCCCGTCCCGCCAGAGCCCTCGCCACGGCCCTGCCTGGCCTCCGCCCCCCCGACGCCCGCCGCCGACAGCGCGCCGGCGAGGGCGCCGCCGATCTTCGCCGCCGAGAACCGCGCCGCCACCTGCTCGCGAAAGCGCGCGCGCAGTTCCATCAGGTTGCGCGACTGGCCCATCACCCGGCCGTGCTCGTCGATCACACGGAAGTTCATGAAGCAGTGCGGCTTGAGGTTCTCGGCGCGGAAGCTCTCCAGCGGCAGCTTCAACTGCACGCGCTCCTCGACGAAGCGTTGCAGCATCTTCAGCAGCGGCTCGTCGCTGTCGAACTCGCCGGAGTCGAAGGCCGCCATGAAGGCCGCCGCGCTCTCGGCGACCGGCTGCAGGCGGTGGCGGTGCTTCTGCGGCACGGTCTTCATCAGCGCCGCGATCTTCTCCTCCAGCAGCCCCGGCACCAGCCACTCGCAACGGTTGGCGGGGATCTGGTTGAGCATGGCCAGCGGCACCGCGAGCGTGACGCCGTCGTCGGCCTCCCCGGGCTGGTGCAGATAGGTGAGCTTCAACTTCTGCCCGAGCACCTCCAGCGCGGGCGGGAAGCGGTCGGTGGTGACGCCCTCGGCCTCGTGGCGCATGAGCTGCTCGCGCGACAGGTGCAGCAGCTTCGGCTGGGCCTTCTCCGCCGTCTTGCGCCAGGCCTCCAGACCTGCGACATCGCACACGTCCGCGGGCAGCTTGCTGTCGTAGAAAGCCTCGATCAGGGCCTCATCCACCAGCACGTCGGGGCGGCGCGACTTGTGCTCCAAGCGCTCGATCTCCGCCACCATGCGCTGGTTGTGAGCGAGGAAGGCCATCGCGCGCGCCGGGCCTTCGGCGATCTCGCCCTGCACCAGGCCCTCGCGGATGAAGAGTTCGCGGCACAGCGCAGGGTCGATGTCGCGGTAGGCCACGCCGCGGCGCGGGTAAATCACCAGGCCGTAGAGTGTGCCGCGCTCCCAGGCGCGCACCGCGCCGGAGGACTTCGACCAGTGCGGCTCGAAGACCTGGCGCTTGATCAGGTGACCGCCGACCTCCTCCACCCACTCCGGCTCGATGCGGGCGATGCAGCGCCCGAAGAGGCGCGAGGTCTCGACCTGCTCGGCGGCCATGATCCATTTGCCGGCCTTCTTCGCCAAGGAAGAGCCCGGGTGTGGCCAGAACTTGATCCCGCGCGCGCCCAGGTACGAACCCGCCTGCGGCCCCTTGCTCGCAGGCTCACCGTCCTCCACCTTGCAGCCGATGTTGCCGAGCAGCCCCGCGAGCAGCGCCTTGTGGATGGCCTCGTAGTTCGCCGGCTGCGTGTTCTCCTTCCAGCCGTGCTCGGCGCACAGGGTGTGGAGCTGGGCGAACACGTCGCGCCACTCGCGCATGCGCATGTAGTTGAGGAAGTGCTTCTTGCACCAGGCCTTCTGCTTGCTCGAGGTCTCGTGGCGCTGCACCTCGTCCCAGGCCTTCCACAGATGCCAGTACCACAGGAACTCGGACTTCTCGTCCTGCTCGCCGCCGCGGAACCTGGCGTGCGCCTGGTCGGCCGCGCCGGGGCTATCCTGCGGACGCTCACGCGGATCCTGCACCGACAGCGCGGCAGCGATCACCAGCAACTCGCCGAGCGCGCCGCGGTCGCGCGCGGCGAGGATCATGCGGCCGATGCGCGGATCGAGCGGCAATTTGGCGAGCTCGATGCCGGTCGGGGTGAGCTTGCGCTCGTCGTCGTCGGTGACGGCGCCGAGCTCGGCGAGCAGCGCGTAGCCGTCACCGATCAGGCGCGAGCCGGGCGCGTCGATGAAGGGGAAGTCCTCCACCGCACCGAGCTTCAAGGCCTTCATGCGCAGGATCACGCCAGCGAGCGAGGAGCGCAGGATCTCGGGATCGGTATGCTCGGGACGGCGGTTGAAATCATCCTCGTCGTACAGACGGATGCAGATCCCGTCCATCACCCGCCCGCAGCGCCCGGCGCGCTGCTGCGCGGACGACTGGGCGATCTTCTCGACCTGCAGCTGCTCGACCTTGTTGCGCGGCGAGTAGCGCTTGATGCGCGCCAGGCCGGTGTCGACCACGTAGCGGATGCCCGGCACGGTCAGCGAGGTCTCGGCGACGTTGGTCGACAGCACCACCCGGCGCCCGTTGGAGGCCGAGAACACGCGCGCCTGCTCCTGCGCCGACTGGCGCGCGAACAACGGCAGGATCTCGGTGCCGGGCAGGTGATGAGCCTTGCGCAACGCCTCGGCAGCCTCGCGGATCTCGCGCTCGCCGGGCAGGAAGACGAGCACGTCGCCCGGACCGCAGCGCTGCGCCTCGTCAACCGCGTCGACCAGCGCGTCCATGAGGTCGCGGCTCTTGTCCTTCGCCGCCTCCTTGCCTCCCCTCGCGGCGCCGCGCGCGGCCGCGGCGGGGTCGAGCGCCTCGCTCTCCACCGGCCGGTAGCGCATCTCGATCGGATACAGCCGGCCGGACACCTCGATCACCGGCGCCGGCTTGCCCGCGGCGTCGGCGAAGTGCGTCGCGAAACGCTCGGCATCCAGCGTCGCCGAGGTCACCACCACCTTCAGGTCGGGCCGGCGCGGCAGCAGCGTCCTCAGGTAGCCGAGCAGGAAGTCGATGTTGAGGCTGCGCTCGTGCGCCTCGTCGATGATCAGCGTGTCGTAGGCGGCGAGCAGCGGGTCAGTCTGGGTCTCGGCGAGCAGGATGCCGTCGGTCATCAGCTTGACGTGGCTGCGCTCGCTGGTCTTGTCGGTGAAGCGGATCTTGTACCCGACGATCTCGCCGAGCGCGCTCCTGAGCTCCTGCGCGATGCGGCTGGCGGTGGCGCGCGCGGCGAGCCGGCGCGGCTGGGTGTGGCCGATCAGGCCGGCGACGCCGCGACCGAGCGTCATCGCGATCTTGGGCAATTGGGTGGTCTTGCCCGAGCCGGTCTCGCCGCACACGATGATGACCTGATGCGCTGCCAGGGCCTCGGCGATCTCGTCGCGACGCGCCGACACCGGCAGCTCGGGCGGAAAGTCCGGCACCGGCAGCGCCGCGCGGCGGGCGAGCAGCGCGGCACGCGAGCGTTCTAGGAGCGCCTCGAAGTCCGCCTGCAGGCGCAGGCGCTGCGCTGCCGCACGCTCGTCGGCGCGCGGCGGGCGCGAGAGATCGCGCGCCAAGCGGCGCAGGCGCAGGCGGTCGACGCTCAGGCAGTCATCGAAGTTCGGCAGCGCGGACGGGCGGCGCTCGCCCTTGTGTTCAGCCCTCATGGATCCGTTTCGGCTTCGTCGGGCCGCGCATTATCTCCCGCATCTTCGCCTTGTTGGCGCCGCAGTGCGACAATGGCGCCCACTCACGAAGAGCCGCCCGCCGAGCCCGACCATGCCCGCACACGCCATCGCCGCCGTCGTCTACAAGCCCACCGACAACATCGAGGCCCTGCTCGCCCGCGCCGCGCGCGCACTGGGCGAGCGCGGCGTACGCCTGGGTGGCGTGTTGCAGCACGACATCGCGACGATCATCGAGGACCCCTGCGCGATGCAGCTCGAGAACCTCGAGACCGGCGAGAGCATCCCGCTGTCTCAGGAGCTCGGCCGCGGCTCGATCTCCTGCCGGGTCGACCCGGACGCGCTCGCGCGCGGCTCGATGGCGGTGCGCGGCGCGATCGCGCGCGGTGTCGATCTGGTCATCATCAACAAGTTCGGTGCCCAGGAAGTCGCCGGCGCCGGCCTGCGCGACGAGATGGCCGAGACCGTCGTCGCCGGCGTGCCGCTGCTCACCGCGGTGGGAGAGCGCTTCCTCGCCGAGTGGAAGGAATTCACCGGCGGCGATGGCGTGCTGCTCGAACCCACGCTCGACGCCATCCTCGCCTGGTGGTCGGCGCCGCGCGCCGGCTGAGGCATGGACTGCCGCCCCGGCTGCGCCGCCTGCTGCATCGCGCCCTCGATCTCCTCGCCCATCCCCGGCATGCCGGACGGCAAGCCCGCGGGCGTGCGCTGCGTGCAGCTCGACGCCGCAGACCGCTGCCTGCTCTTTGGCGACCCGCGCCGGCCGGCGGTGTGCGCCAGCCTGAAACCGTCTCCGGAGATGTGCGGCGAGGATCGCACCCAGGCGCTACATTACCTGGGCAGGCTCGAGGCGCTGACCTCGGCCTGAGCACGCCGTCGGCAGGCACGCGCCGCGGCCCCCCGCATGGAGCGCGCCCATCCATCCTGCATCGCCCCTGCGGTGCAACATTGCGGGCGCTATAATCTCGCCTCCTCTCTCCACCCCGAACCCGGCCGCATGGACCTCTCCCTCCTCCTCGTCGCGCTCGTCCTCGGCATTGTCGAAGGCCTGACCGAATTCCTGCCGGTGTCTTCCACCGGCCACCTCATCATCCTCGGCGACCTGCTCGGCTACAACGACGACACCAGCAAGGTGTTCAAGATCGTCATCCAGCTCGCCGCCATCCTCGCCGTGTGCTGGGACTACCGCGAGCGCCTGATCAAGGTCGCCGGCGGCCTCGGCAGCGAGCCGGGCGCGCAGCGCTTCGTGGGGCTGCTCTTCATCGGCTTCCTGCCCGCGGCGGTGCTCGGCCTGATGTTCCACTCGACGATCAAGGGCCTGCTGTTCAACCCGATCACGGTGGCAACCGCGCTGGTGGTGGGCGGCCTGATCATCCTGTACGTGGAGAAGCGCGCCTACCACCCGCGCATCAACGATGTGGACGACATGCGCTGGACCGACGCCCTCAAGGTCGGCTTCGCCCAGGCGCTGGCGATGATCCCGGGCACCTCGCGCTCGGGCGCCACCATCATGGGCGGGGTGATCTTCGGCCTGTCGCGCAGGACCGCGGCCGAGTTCTCCTTCTTCCTGGCGATCCCGACCATGTTCGCCGCCACCGCCTACGACCTGTACAAGAACTGGGCGCTGCTGCGGGTGGAAGACCTGCCGGTGTTCGCGGTCGGCTTCATCGCCTCCTTCGTCGCCGCGATGTG
>JAEUNQ010000041.1 GCA_016790365.1 Thauera sp.
TCGTCCGGGCCTTCGACCCAGTGCGTGGCGCCGCGCGACATGTCGTTCCATTCCAGCGCACGACCCATGAAGCCTTCCTGGCAGGCGCGGAATTCCTCGAGGTCGTCCGGCGTGGCCATGCCCGAGGCGTTGAAGAAGTCCTCGTACTGGCGGATGCGGCGGGCGCGGGCCTCGGCCGACTCGCCCTTGGGCGCGATGCAGTAGATGGTGACTTCGGTACGGTTGACGTCGAGCGGGCGGAACACGCGAATCTGCGAGCTGAACTGATCCATCAGGTACACGTTCGGGTACAGGCACAGGTTGCGCGAGTTGCCGATCATCCAGTCGGCCTTGGCTTCGCCGAATTCCTTGACCAGGCGGTCGCGCTGTTCCATCAGCGGACGGTCTTCGGGGTTGTCCCAGCGCGTCCACAGCAGCAGGTGGCCGTTCTCGAAGGAGTAGGAGCCGCCGCCCTTCTTGGCCCAGCCGCCGGCGCTCATCGCCTTGATGTCGTCACCGGCGTCGCGGCTCTTGCGCTGCGCCTGGGTCGCGGCGTAGTTCCAGTGCGTGGCGGTCACGTGGTAGCCGTCGGCGCCGTTCTCGGCCTGCAGCTTCCAGTTGCCCTCGTAGACATAGGTCGAGGAGCCGCGCAGCACTTCCAGGCCCTCGGGCGACTGGTCGACGATCATGTCGATGATCTTCGTCGACTCGCCGAGGAAGTCCTCGAGCGGCTGGACGTCGGCCTTCAGGCTGCCGAAGAGGAAGCCGCGGTAGGACTCGAAGCGCGCAATCTTCTTGAGGTCGTGCGAGCCCTCGCAGTTGAAGCTCTCGGGGTAGCCGGTCTCGGACGGGTCCTTGATCTTCAGCAGCTTGCCCGAGTTGTTGAAGGTCCAGCCGTGGAACGGGCAGGTGTAGGTGGCCTTGTTGCCGTGCTTGAAGCGCGCCAGCGTGGCGCCGCGGTGGGCGCAGGCGTTGATGAAACAGTTGAGCTGGTTGTCCTTGTTGCGGGTGATGAACACCGGCTGACGACCGATCTTGGTCGTGTAGTAGTCGTTGATCTTGGGCAACTGGCTCTCGTGGGCGAGGTAGATCCAGTTGCCTTCGAAGATGTGCTCCATCTCGAGATCGAACAGTTCCTTGCTGGTGAACATCTCACGCTTGCAGCGGAACAGGCCCTTTTCCTTGTCCTTCTCAATCAGTGAGTCCAGATATTCCGTGGTGATCATCGCCAGAGTCTCCTGTGTTGTCTGATGCGCGGAGTTCGCATCGTAGGGAGGACAAAAGGCGTGAAATATCCAGTTCTTGCAACATCACTATCCACTCTCTGCAGTACTGTCTTCGCTGCACAAAGCGGATAGCGGTTGTGCACGAAGTGGATATTGCGCTCAGGCCGCTCCCCCTAATCTGCGCCCCAGATCGTTCCGCCATGCCGCCCGGCGAGAGTGGGGCGAGACGGAAAAAACGCCTGGCGACGGGCTGATAAAAGGGGAAGGACACTCATGTCATCCGGCAAGCAAATCTCCAACACGTTCACCCAGGAAGAAGGAGACATCCACCTCGGCGGCATCGACGCGATCGTCCGCCTGACCCTCGACCAGGTGCGCACCGACGCCCGTCGCGGGCTCAAGACCGGGATGTTCGTCTCCGGCTACCGCGGTTCGCCCGTCGGCATGCTCGACGCCGCGCTGATCAAGCAGCAGAAGCTGCTGGTGCAGAACCACATCCACTTCGTCGACGGCATCAACGAGGACCTCGCCGCCACCGCCGTGTGGGGCACCCAGATGCTGCACACCGTCGGCAAGCAGAAGTTCGACGGCGTCACCGGCATGTGGTACGGCAAGGCGCCGGGCGTGGACCGCTCGGGCGACGCGCTCAAGCACGCCAACTACACCGGCATCGCCAAGAACGGCGGCGTGCTCGCGATCGCCGGCGACGACCCGAGCTGCAAGAGCTCCTCGCTGTGCTCGCAGTCCGAGCCGATGCTGTTCCACGTCGGCATCCCCTCGCTGTATCCGGGCAACGTGCAGGAGATCCTCGACTACGGCCTGCATGGCTACCAGATGTCGCGCCTGGCGGGCGTCTGGATGGGCATGAAGATCGTCACCAACGTCGCTGACGGCACCGGCACGGCCAGCGTGTCGCCCGAGCGCCTGAACTTCGTCACCCCCGACCTCGAGTTCGACGGCAAGCTGTTCACGCCCAACATGAACCTGGGCATGAACGTGCGTGCCGAGGCGCTGGAGATGGAGCAGTCGCTCTACACCCGCCGCCTCGAGGTGGTCAAGCGCTACGCTCGCGCCAATAACCTCAACAACGTCGTCTTCCCCAACCCCGACGCCTGGATCGGCATCCTCACCGCGGGCAAGACCTACAACGACCTCAACCAGGCCTTCCTCGAGATGGGGCTGGACGACGCGGCGCTGCGCCGCTACGGCGTCCGCATCCTCAAGATGGGCATGCTGTTCCCGATGGAGCCGACCATCGTGCGCGAGTTCGCGCAGGGCCTGGAGGAGATCTTCGTCATCGAGGAGAAGCGCCCCTTCCTGGAGATGTTCGCCAAGCAGGTGCTCTACGGCATGGCCAACGCGCCGCGCATCGTCGGCAAGTTCGACGAGGAAGAGAAGGAGCTGCTGCCGCACTACGGCGAGTTCGAATCCGACGTCATCGTGCGCGCGCTGCTGAAGCGCCTGTCGCGCAAGACCCGCATCGAATCGGCCGAGAACTGGCTCAAGCGCCTGGACGAGATCCACTCGCGCAACAAGCTGCCGACCGCGGTGCGCACCGCCTGGTTCTGCTCGGGCTGTCCGCACAACTCCTCGACCCAGGCCCCCGACGGCAGCATCGTGTCGGC
>JAEUNQ010000053.1 GCA_016790365.1 Thauera sp.
CAGGATCTCGCTGCGGATCTCGTCGCGGAAGCGGCTCCAGGTGACGCCGTCCTTTTCCAGCGTCGCACGCAGCTGCTCGATCGAGAGCTTGTTGTTCGAGGCGATGCGCTCGATCGCACGGTCGAGCGTGGCGTCGTCCACGCGCAGCGAGGACTCGCGTGCGAGCTGGAGCTGGGCGCGCTCGACGATGAGGCGCTCGAGCAGCTGGCGCTGCAGCACCTCCTCCGGGGGCAGCTCGACGCCCTGGCGGGCGAGCTGGCGCCGGGTCTGCTCGATGCGCGAGCGCAGCTCGAGCGCGGTGATGACCTCGCTATTGACGACTGCGACGATGCGGTCGACCTCGACCGCGCGTGCTGCGGCATGCACCGGCAGCGCGAGCGTGGCGGCCACCAGGCCGATGGTGATTGCGACGCGGGAGCGGAGAAGAAGTTGTTTCATGTCGATGGGGGATGAATGCGCTGGCCCGGCTTCAATCGGAACCGAAGACGCGATTGGCCGAGGAGTCGTTGATCTTGCCATAGCCGGGCACGCTGCGCTTGATGAGGCTGAGCGGATTCGAGCCGATCCCGGCGAGGTCGTTCAGTTCGAGCTGCACGAAGATGGCGTTGGTCACATCGTCCTCGTCGATCGCAAAACGGTGTATCGCGGTCCGAAACACCCAGCAGCCGCCGTCGTACTCGATACCGGCAACCGCCTCGGTGATGCGGTCGTCCTTGAGCGAGTGGGTGACGCGACCGACACCGTACCAGTTACGCGCCAGCGGCCACTGTCCGGAGACATCGATGTCCTCGAGTCCGACCACGTCCTGGTCGATGCGCAGGTTGGGCGCGTAGCGGTAGCTCAGGTTGAGCGTACGCGCGAAGCCGGGCTGGTAGCGCACGCTGGCGTTGAGGCGCTCGGTGCGGCTGGTCTCGGTGTTGTACTGCGCGTACGAATCCACCGTGACCGTGCTGGAGAGCCGGCCGCCGAGCCCGGCGAGGATCTCGTTGCCGGTGCCGGCGCGGCGCAGCTCGTCGGTGTCGTACAGGTAGACCTCCTGGTCGGAGAAGTAGTAGCGCTGGCCGAGCAGCGCGCGCAGTCGCTCGACTCCGCTCTCCGCGTCGATGAAGCGGGTGGTGACCGCTGCGGTGAGATCGTTCGCGTCACCGATGCGGTCGCTGCCCGAATAGCGGTTCTCGGCGAAGATCTGCGCGAAACCGACGTCGAAACGGTTGGTGTCGAAAAGCGGAATGTCCGTCTGATCGCGGCTCGGCACGCGCAGGTAGAAGAGCCGCGGCTCGAGCGTCTGCAGGTAATCGTTGCCGAAATAGTGCGTCTCGCGCTCGAAAAACAGGCCCGAGTCGAGCGAGACGATCGGGACGGAGCGCGTGATCGAGTCGGACTTGCCCACCGTTGCCGGTGCACGGTCGATGTCGTAGCTCGTGTAGTGCACCCCGGCCTTGGGCGTCACGAACCAGGCCGCACCCTGCATCGGAAGCGAGAGCTGAGGGTAGGCGACGACGCGGGAAGCCTCGTCGAGGACCTCCTCGCGATGGGCGAAGCGGACGAACTCGGTCTCGAGCAGGCCGGCCAGGCCACCGACGAGGTCGGCACGCGCCGCATCGAAGCGTAGCTGCGGCAGGCGGCGGTAGGGCTCGAAGTTCCGTACATCCGGATCCGGATTCAGGGTCTGGTAGCGTTGCGCCAGCATGGACGCCGTCCACCACCCGCCCGCGTAGATGAGCCGCCCCTCGCGCAGCAGGTTCACCCGAGAGGCCACGCCGATGTTCGAGGACAGGTCCTCGAAGTAGGCGTCGTCGGAGACGGCATTGAGATCCAGCGTGCCGTAGAAGTTGGGCGCGAAGCGATGCTGGTGCTGGATCGAGCCGAGCCTGCGCTCCTCGCCGGTCACCTTGTCGTTCGGCATCCACTCGAGGCGGGTCGTGCCCTGGTGATCCGCGCCGAGGTAGCGGAATTCGCCACCGAGCTGCAGACCACGCCGGGTCATGAGGCGCGGCGCCAGGGTCGCGTCGTAGTTGGGCGCGATGTTCCAGTAGTAGGGCTGGGTGAAGTCCACTCCGGTCTTGTTCGACGAGCCGAACGTGGGCGGCAACAGGCCCGACTGGCGCTGCCCGCTGAGCGGAAACTCCGCCCACGGCATCCAGAAGATCGGCGTATCCATGAACACGATCGAGCTGCTGCGCGCGGTGCCCACCTCGCGGTCGTAGTCCAGGTCGAGCTCGCGCGCCTTGATGTACCAGTCAGGATCCTGCGGGCTGCAAGTCGTCCAGGTCGCGTTGGCGAGGCGGTACTGGTTTTCGCCCTCCAGCCGCAGCAGATCGGCCTCGCCGCTGCCGGCCACCGTGCGCGGGGCGTCGCCGGCGAGTGCGGGAGGACGGGCCCGCGACAACTCATAGGTCGGCGTCTCGAAGGTGCCGACGCGGTCCCCGACCACCAGCGTGGCCTTCGGTCCGCGGATCGTGTCCCCTCCCCGGCTCAGCACCACGTTGCCCTCGGCGAGCACTTCGTCGGTGGGCTCGCGATAGGTGACCCGGTCGGCGGTCAGCAAGGTGTCGTCGCGCTGCAGCTCGGCTTCGCCCTCGGCGACGAGCTCGATCCCGCGTTCGCCATGGATGCGCAGCGCGCTGACCGCCGTCTCGCCGGGCGCGAGTGCCGGGCGCACGGGCACGACGGGGGCCGCCAGAGTGGACGGCGATGCGGCTGGCGCAGGCTCGGGAACGGAAACCCGCGGGGGCTCGGCAGGGAGGCCTGGCGTGGGCGACGCGGCTGGCGCAGGCGCGGAGACCGGCGCTTGCGCAGGTGCCGGCGCCGCCGTTTCCGGTCGGCGCAGCAGCTCGGGCGCCACCTGGAGCGCCGGCATGGCCTGCGCAAGAGCCGTACCCGACAAACCCAGCAGGAGGAGCGGAATCAGTCGAATGCGCGTGTTCGGAAGCATGCGGATCAAGCCCTTGCCGACGTTCGCGATGCGCGTATGCCCACCCGAACCACCGTGTTGATAAACTCGCGGATTCTACACGAACCCCCGCGGAGATCCGGTTTGCATCGCCTCGAACAACTCAGGGTCTGGCTCGCCGCCACCCTGCCCGGCCAGTCCTTCGAACTTGCCCCGGCCTCGGCCGACGCCAGCTTCCGGCGCTACTTCCGCGTCAGCTTCGCCGACGGCAGCCCCTCGCGCATCGTCATGGACGCCCCGCCCGAGAAGGAGGACGTGAAGCCCTGGCTGCACGTCGCCGAGCTCTTCCGCGCCGCCGGCGCCCACGTGCCGGAGGTGCTCGCGCAGGACCTCGACCAGGGTTTCCTGCTGCTCTCCGACCTCGGCTCGACGACCTACCTGCAGGCGCTGCAGGCGCAGGACGATCCGCAGCAAGCCGCCCGGAGCGCACATCACCTGTATGCCGAGGCCCTCGGCGCGCTCGCTGCCATCCAGTGCGCCAGCCGCCCCGGCGTGCTGCCCGAGTACGACCGCGCCCTGCTGCTGCGCGAGCTGCAGCTCTTCCCCGAGTGGTACATCGCCCGCCACAAGGGCATCACGCTCACCGAGGCCGAGACCGCCACGCTCAACGCCGCCTTCGACAAGATCCTCGCGGTCAACCTCGCCGAGCCGCAGGTCTTCGTGCATCGCGACTACCACTCGCGCAACCTGATGCGGCTCGACCCCGCCGAGGGCCGCGGCGCCAACCCGGGGATCATCGACTTCCAGGACGCCGTCTACGGTCCGATCAGCTACGACCTGGCGTCGCTGTTCAAGGACGCCTACATCCGCTGGGACGAGGAGTTCATCCTCGACCTGCTGATCCGCTACTGGGAAACCGCGAAGAAGCTCGGCCTGCCGGTGCGCGAGGAGTTCGCCGACTTCCATCGCGACTTCGAGTGGATGGGCGTGCAGCGCCACATCAAGGTGCTCGGCATCTTCGCCCGACTCTGCCACCGCGACGGCAAGGACGGCTACCTCGCCGACATGCCGCTGGTGATGGACTACCTGCGCCGCGCGTGCAAGCGCTGGCGCGACCTCGGCCCGCTGCTCAAGCTGCTCGACCGCCTCGAGCCCGAGGAGACCCAGGTCGGCTATACCTTCTGAACGCCATGATGAAAGCGATGATCCTCGCCGCCGGCCGCGGCGAGCGCATGCGCCCGCTCACCGACCACACGCCCAAGCCGCTGCTGCCGGTCGGCGGCAAGGCCCTGATCGTGTGGCACATCGAGCGCCTGCGTGCGGCCGGCTTCACCGAGCTCGTCATCAACCACGCCCACCTCGGCCACCGGCTCGAAGAGGCGCTCGGCGACGGTGCGGCCCTCGGCGTGCATATCGCGTGGTCTCCCGAGGCCAGCGCGCTGGAGACCGCCGGCGGCATCCGCCACGCCCTGCCCGTGCTCGGCGATGCGCCCTTCGTCGTCGTCAATGGCGATGTGTTCTGCGACGCCGACTTCACCGCGCTACGCACCGCAGCGGAAAACCTGCGCGCCGACGGCCCGCTCGCCCACCTGCTGCTGGTGGACAACCCCCAGCACCACCCCGATGGGGACTTCCGCCTCGCCCCTGACGGACTGATCCATGCCGACGGCCTGCCGCGCCTGACCTTCTCCGGCCTCGGCGCCTACCACCCCGCCCTGTTCGCCGAGCTCGCCGACAACACCCCAGCCAAACTCGCCCCCCTGCTGCGCGAAGCGATGAACGCGGGCAAGATCACCGGCCAGCACCACGCCGGGCGCTGGATCGACGTCGGCACGCCGCAGCGCCTCACTGAACTCGATCGAGAACTGGTGCACGCGCGAAACTGAACCGGCCGAGGCACTCCACCGCTGGTTCGCGGCTCGCGCCGCTCCTACATGGGGCGGCGAGAGCTCGCCCACGCAGGGCGGGCGGGGGGCGGGCTGTCGAGAGCGCCGATCCGGCGGGCGTTCGCGGGGAAACAAGGCGATGCATGTCCGAGCGAGCGAGTTTGCATCGCCGCCCCGCGAACGTTCGCCGGATCGGGAAGCCGAAGGCCGCGAACGTCTGCCCGCCCCCCGCCCGTCCCGTCCCGCAGCCGGCCTGCGCGCGTCCCGCGCCACCCCGAGCGGACCAGCACCCGACAATCCCCCATTTCCCGAGCCTTGCACTTCCAGCAACGAACGAGGTCCACATCATCCGATGAGCCGCCGTATACACCGCCCACCTCATGCACGCCGCCGCCCTGCCCCCGCACCCTCCGCGTGACATAATTCCAGCCATGAACGCACCGAGCCTCCCCTCCGTAGACACCGCCCCCTTCCGTACCCGCCGCGCCCGCCTCATGGAGCGCATGCAGGCCGCCGGCGGCGGCGTCGCCATCCTGCCCACCGCCCCCGAGCGCGTGCGCAACCGCGACGCCCACTACGCCTATCGCCACGACAGCTACTTCTACTACCTCACCGCCTTCCGCGAGCCCGAGGCCGTCGTCGTGCTGGTCGCCGGCAAGGAGCCCAGGCAGATCCTGTTCTGCCGCGAGAAGAACGAAGAGCGCGAGATCTGGGACGGCTACCGCTGGGGCCCCGAGGCCGCGCGCGAGGCCTTCGGCTTCGACGAGGCGTGGACCATCGGCGACCTCGAAAAGCGCCTGCCCGACACCCTCGCCGACCAGCCCCTGCTGTGGACCAGCCTCGGCTACGACAACGACTGGGACGCGCGCGTGCTCGGCGCACTGAACGCCGTGCGCGACAAGGCCCGCAGCGGCCTCACCCCGCCGCATTCCGTGCGCGACCTGCGCGCCGAGCTCGACGAGATGCGCCTCGTCAAGGACGCTTCCGAGCTCGCCACCATGCGCCGCGCCGCGCAGGTCTCCGCCGCCGCCCACTGCCGCGCCATGCGCGCCACCCGGCCGGGCCGCTTCGAATACGAGATCGAGGCCGAGTTGCTGCACGCCTTCCGCGCCGCCGGCAGCCAGGCGCCCGCCTACACCTCGATCGTCGCCGGCGGCGCCAACGCCTGCGTGCTGCACTACGTCGACAACGACCAGCCCCTGCGCGACGGCGACCTGCTGCTGATCGACGCCGGCTGCGAGCTCGACGGCTACGCCTCGGACATCACCCGGACCTTCCCGGTCAACGGCTGCTTCTCCGCCGCGCAGCGCGAGGTCTACGAGATCGTGCTCGCTGCCCAGGCCGCTGCGCGCGACGCGACCCGCCCCGGCGCGCACTGGAACCAGCCGCACGACGCGGCGGTGAAGGTGCTCGCCCAGGGCATGCTCGACCTCGGCCTCATCCAGGGCAGCCTCGACGGCGTGCTCGAGAACGGCGACTACCGCCGCTTCTACATGCACCGCACCGGCCACTGGCTCGGCATGGACGTGCACGACGCCGGCGAATACAAGCTCGGCGGCGAGTGGCGCCCGCTGGTCGAAGGAATGGTGCTGACCATCGAGCCGGGCTGCTACATCCGCCCCGCCGACGACGTGCCCGAGGCCTTCTGGAACATCGGCATCCGCATCGAGGACGACGCGGTCGTCACCGCCGGCGGCTGCGAGCTGATCACCGGGGACGTACCCAAGGCGGTCGCGGACATCGAGGCCTTGATGCGGGACACCCGTCATGGCTGACAACGCTCCCGACCGCGTCCATGACCTGCTGATCGTCGGCGCCGGCCCCGTCGGCCTGGCGCTGGCGCTCGCCCTCAAGGACGCCGGACTCGACATCGTGCTCGCCGACGCACGCACGCGCGAGGCGGTGACCCGCGATCCGCGCGACCTCGCGCTCGCCCACGGCACCCGGCTCACCCTGCAGCGCCTCGGGGTATGGGACGCGCTGCCGCGCACCGCGATCGAGCACATCCACATCTCGCACCAGGGCGGACTCGGCCGCACCCTCATCGACGCCGCCGAGCACGACCTGCCCGCGCTCGGCTACGTGGCCTCGGCCGGTGCGCTCGCCGCGGCCCTGCGCAGGGCGGTGGACGCGGCGGGCATTCCGGTATTCGACGAAACGGAGATCACCAACCTGGCCGCTGGCGAGGACGACGTGATCGCCAGCCTCGCCGGCGCCGGCCGTCCCACGCCCACGCTGCGCGCACGCCTGGCGGCCTGCGCCGAGGGTGGCCTGCGCGCGGGCGACCCCAACGTGGTCGAGCACGACTACGGCCAGCACGCGCTGATCGCCGACGTGCAGGTCGCCGGCGGGCATCGACACACCGCCTTCGAGCGCTTCACCCCGCAGGGCCCGGTGGCGCTGCTACCCAAGGGCGACAACTACGCGCTGGTGCATGTCTCCCGCCCCGAGACCGCCGACGAGCTGCTCGCGCTCGACGATGCCGCCTACCTCGCCCGCCTGCAGGCCCACATCGGCGGGCGCGCGCGGCTCACCGGCGTCGGCCCGCGCCTGCGCTACCCGCTGGTGCTGCGCTACCGGCGCTCGACCATCGCCCAGCGCACGGTGTGGCTCGGCAACGCCGCGCAGACCCTGCACCCGGTCGCCGGACAAGGCTTCAACCTGGCGCTGCGCGACGTGTGGGCGCTGGCGGACACGCTGCTGAAAGCGCGCGAGGCTGCGCGCCAGCATTCCGCCAACACGGCTGCGAAACCGTTCGACGCCGGCGCCCCCTCGGTCCTTGCAAGCTATGCGAGCGCCCGCGGCCTGGACCGTCTCGGCACGATCCGCTTCACCGACACCCTGGTGCGCGTGTTCAGCAACGACTTCGGCCCGCTGCACCACGCGCGCGGCGCAGCGCTGTTCGCACTCGACCTGATCCCGCCGCTGCGCAATTTCGTTGCGCGCAGGATGATGTTCGGCGCCCGCGCCTGGCCTTGATCGTCACCGCGTAGCCAGCAAAAAGGCCTGCACCCCGAACACGGGACTGCAGGCCTTTCGCTTCATCAGCGCCGCAATCGGGCGGCGCGATCCTCGAATACCGATCAGAACGCCGGCACCACCGCGCCCTGGTACTTGTCGGCGATGAACTGCTTCACCTCGGGCGAGTTCAGCGCAGCGGCGAGCTTCTTCATCGCCTCGCTCTTCGCGCTCTCTTCATGCGCCACCAGCAGGTTGGCGTAGGGCGAGCTGGCGTCCTCGATGAAGAGCGAATCCTTCAGCGGGTTGAGTTTGGCCTCGATCGCGTAGTTGGTGTTGATCACCGCCAGGTCGACCTGGTTGAGGATGCGCGGCAGGGTCGCGGCCTCGAGCTCGCGGATCTTGAGCTTCTTCGGGTTGTCGGCGATGTCCTTCTGCGTGGCCGAGATGTTGTTCAGGTCCTTCAGCGTGATCAGCCCGTTCCTCGCCATCAGCAGCAGCGCGCGACCGGAGTTGGACGGATCGTTCGGGATCGCGACGGTCGCGCCCTCGGGGATGTCCGCCACCGCCTTGTGCTTGCCCGAGTAGGCGCCGAGCGGCTCGACGTGCACCTTGGTGACCACAACCTGGATGTCGTTCTTCTGCTTCTGCTTGAACGCGTCGAGGTAGGGCTGGTGCAGGAAGAAGTTGCCGTCGACGCGCTTCTCGTTGGTCTGCATCGAGGGCTGCACGTAGTCGGTGAACACCTTCACCTCCAGCTCCACGCCTTCCTTGGCCAGCATCGGCTTGACGAACTCGAGGATCTCGGCGTGCGGCACCGGGGTGGCGGCGATGACCAGGCGGTCGGCGGCGGACGCGACCGAACCGGCGGCCAGGGTAAGCGTGCCGAGGGCGGCCGCCAGGAGTTTGCGCAGGGTAAACGACATCGTTGAAGTCTCCTTCGTGGGGATCACTTGCGGGTGAAATACAGCACCAGGCGGTCGCCCGAGTACTGGATGATCTGGACGAGCACGACCAGC
>JAEUNQ010000098.1 GCA_016790365.1 Thauera sp.
CATGGCCAGCGACGACGGCTTCTTCGTCGAGTCGCTGACCGCCGCGGTCGTCCAGACCAACCCCGAGATCGCCGCACGCATCGGCGAATTCCTCCAGCGCAAGGGCCAGGGAGCACGTCAATGAGCAAGCAGGGCATGGGCAATTTCGCCGCGTCGGAGGCCGCCGCGCGCGGCATCGCCTACGACGACATCTGGTTGGTGGCCGGCCGCCGCACGCCGTTCGCCGACTACAACACGGTGCTGCGCGACGTGTCGCCGACCGACCTCGGCATCGCCGCGGCGCGTGCGCTGTTCGAGCACAGCGGCATTCCCGCGACCGCGGTCGACGCGATCGTCGCCGGCAACATGGCGCAGTCGAGCTTCGACGCCTACTACCTGCCGCGCCACATCGGGCTGTACGCGGGCGTGAACCCCGCGGTGCCGGCGCTGCTGGTGCAGCGCCTGTGCTGCACCGGCTTCGAGACCATCCTCACCGCCGCCGACCACATCACGCTCGGCAAGGCCAACGTCGTGCTCTGCGTCGGCGCCGAGTCGATGTCGCGCAACCCGGTGGCGGCCTACACCCACCGTGCGGGCTTTCGCATGGGGCAGGTCGAGTTCAAGGACTTCCTCTGGGAGGCCACCCTGGACACCGCCCCGAAGACCTCGATGGGCGGCACCGCCGAGAACCTCGCGGTGCGCTACGGCATCGGCCGCGACGAGGTCGACCGCTTCGCTGCGCAGAGCTTCGCGCGCGGCGTGGCGGCCTGGGAGGCGGGCTGGTTCGGTGACGAGGTGAGCGCGGTGGTCAACGCGACCTGGGAGCTCGACGGCTACAAGCCGCGCGGCATCCGCCTCGCCGACCGCGCCAGCGTGTGCGATCGCGACGGCCACGTGCGCCCCACGCCGCTCGAGACCCTGCAGAAGCTCAAGCCGGCCTTCGGCGGCGTGCAGACCGGCGGCAACAGCTCGGCCATCGTCGATGGCGCGGCGGCGGTGCTGGTGGCGCGCGGCGACTGGGTGCGCGCCCACGGGCTGCAGCCGCTCGCGCGCGTGGTCGCGGGCGCGGCGGCGGCGGTGCCGCCCGAGATCATGGGCATCGGCCCGGCGCCGGCGATCCGCGCAGCGGCCCGGCTGGCCGGGATCGCGGTCGAGGACCTCGGCCGCGTCGAGATCAACGAGGCCTTCGGCGCGCAGTACCTCGCCTGCGAGCGCGAGCTCGCGCTCGACCGCGACAGGGTCAACGTGCATGGCGGCGCGATCGCCATCGGCCACCCGCTCGGTGCTTCGGGCGTGCGCCTCACCCACACCGTGGCGCGTGCCGTGCGCGCCGCCGGGCTGCAATACGGCGTGGCCTCGGCCTGCGCCGGCGGCGGCCAGGGCGTGGCGGTGATCGTGGAGAACGTCGCCTGAGCGGCGACAGGGAGAGCGCAATGAAATTTGCAGGCAATACCTTCATCGTCACCGGCGGCGCATCGGGCCTCGGCGAGGCCACCGTGCGCGCCTTGCACGGCGCCGGCGCCCATGTGGTGATCGCGGACCTCAACGCGGAGCAGGGCGAGAGGCTCGCCGCCGCGCTGGGCGAGCGTGCCGCATTCGCTCGCACCAACGTCGCCGACGAGGTTGACGCGCAAGCGGCGGTCGATCTCGCCGGCAGCCGCTTCGGCGGCCTGCAGGGCCTGGTGAACTGCGCGGGCATCGGCAACGCCGGCAAGGTCCTGGGCAAGGAGGGCCCGCAGCCGCTGGCCGACTTCGCACGTTCGGTGCAGATCAATCTCATCGGCACCTTCAACATGATCCGGCTTGCCGCCGAGGCGATGAGCAAGGGCGCGCCCCAGGCCGACGGCGAGCGCGGCGTGATCGTGAACACCGCCTCGGTCGCGGCCTACGAGGGCCAGATCGGCCAGGCCGCCTACGCGGCCTCGAAGGGCGGCATCGTGTCGATGACGCTGCCGATCGCGCGCGAACTCGCGCGT
>JAEUNQ010000106.1 GCA_016790365.1 Thauera sp.
GATGTGCATCAGCGCGGTGACCTTGGCGGAGCTGATCCACGGCGCGGAGAAGAGCGCGCGCAAGGCGCACAACCTGGCGCAGGTCGAGGATTTCGTGTCGCGCCTGGTGGTGCTGGACTACCCTCCCAAGGCGGCCGCGCATTACGGCGACATCCGCGCCGACCTGGAGCGCAATGGGACGCCGATCGGGGTGAATGACCTGCATATCGCGGGCCACGCGCGGAGCGAGGGCCTGGTCTTGGTGACGAACAACCTGCGCGAGTTCGAACGCGTCGAGGGCTTGCGGCTGGAGAATTGGGCGGATGGGGGCGGGGCTTGGTAGGTTGGTAGGCGCCAGTTCTCGAATTTGCTCGCGCCCTCACCGGCGACGGTCGCGTCCGGCGCCGCCGCATTCGCGCCTTGCGGCGCTCCTACAGGGCGTTGCGGCAGATCTCCGCGATGGTTCCCCTGTAGGAGCGGCGCAAGCCGCGAACGGGGCGGTCGGGCTCGTGCCACCGTTGGTCGCGTGCGGCACGGCCGCATTCGCGCCTTGCGGCGCTCCTACATTGGCGCCACGCAATTCCCGGCGCCGGTTCCCATGCGGGGGCGGTGGGCTTACTCGGTGTCCACGAACACCTGGGTGCTGAAGTCCGCGGTGGCGGGGCGGGTGAGGGTGGGGGTTTGGCGGGCGTATTGCAGGAAGGCGTCGGCGTAGGCGAGGAAGGTCTCTTCGCGGCGGTCGGCGCCGAGGGTGCCGAGGGTGGTGTAGCCGTCCTGGCCGGCGGCGATGAAGTCGTTGGTGATCACGCGGTAGGTCGCGGTCTCGTCGAGCGCTACCCACTGGCCCTGCGCGTTGCGGTGCTCGAGCGCGCCGATGCGCTGGCCGAGGGGCTGGCGCAGGTCGACCTGCCAGCGCAGCGCGCCGGCGTAGGGGTAGGAGCCGGTGTTGCCGGCGACGACGCTGGCCATGGCGTCCTCGAGGGTGGCGCGCAGCTCGGCGCCGGTGAGGGTGAGCGCGACGAGCGTGTTCTTGAACGGCAGCACGGTGAAGATGTGCCCGACGGTGACGGTGCCCGCGGCGAGATCGACGCGCACGCCGCCGCCGTTCTGCAGCGAGATGTCGGCACCACCGAAGCGCTGGCCCTGACGCAGGAAGGCTTCGGCGACGAGCTGCTGGACGTCACCGCCATGCGCGATCACGTGCGGATCGAGGTTGCAGCCGTCTAGCCGGGAGCGCGAGGGGTCGCGCTTGGTGCCGGGGACGCGGCGCAGGCAGAGGTTCTGCTGCGCGACGGCGACCGGCTCGGCGCCGAAGTCCTTCACTTGCTGGGCGTACTCGGCGAGCACGGTGCTGGCCGCCGCGTCGGGTTCGGTGACGCGCAGCGCCGGCTGGGTGGCGAGATCGGCGCGGGCGGTGGTGAGGGCGTCGCCCGCGAGCGTGCCGAGGCTGCTGCCGATGAGGATGTGCGGCTGGCCGGCGCAGGACTTGATCTCGCCTTCGCCGTCGAAGAGCACCTCGAGCTCGCCGACCACGGCGCTGTACTGCCAGGCCTGGACGACGCAGACGGTGTCGCCGTCCTTGTTGCGCGTGGCGGTGGGGTAGGCGCCGGCGGGCGAGAGGCCGAAGGTCTTGAGGCTTTCGTCGCCGAGCAGGCTGTGCGAGTCGCCGCCGACGATGACGTCGACGCCGGAGAGCTGCGCGGCGATGGCCTGGTCCTGGGTGTAGCCGAGGTGCGAGAGCAGGACGATCTTGTCGATGCCCTGGGCGCGCAGGCGGTCGATCTCGCGCTGGGCGGCGTCGACTTCGTCGAGCAGCCGGGTGCCGGGGTCGGGGCGCGAGGCGTTCTGGGTCTTGGCGGCGGTGGTGAGGCCGACGATGCCGATCGGCTCGCCGCCGCGCTCGATCACCACCGAGGGCCGCACGCTGTCGCTGCCGAGCGGTGAGCCGGCGCGCGGGGCCAGGTTGGCCGAGAGCACCGGCGTGCGGCAAGCCGGCGCGGCCCAGAGGTGGTCGATGAAGGTCTTGAGGCCGGCGTCGCCGGAGTCGAGCTCGTGGTTGCCGACGGCCATTGCATCGAAGCAGACGCGGTTCATCAGCGCGGCATCGGCCTCGCCTTCGCTGAGGGTGTAGTAGAGCGTGCCGGTGATGGCGTCGCCGGCGTGCAGCTTGAGGACATTGTCGTGGCGCGTGGCGAGCTCGGCGATCGCCGCGGTGACGCGCGGGAAGCCGCCGAGCTTGACCGTCACGCTCGTGCGGGTGTCGCCGCTGCCGGTGCGCAGGCGCAGGCTGGCGTCGGATTCGTCGAGGTTGGAGTGGTGGTCGTTGATGTGGAGGATGGCCAGGCGGTAGTCGGGCTTGGGCGCATCGGGCTGGACCGCGCCGGGCGCCGCGGGCTGGGCATCGGCCTTGGCATCGTCGGAGGTCGAGTCGGTGCAGCCGGCGAGCGCGATCGCACCGGCGAGCAGAAGCAGCGCGGGGAGCTTGGGATGACGCATGGAAGCCTCGGGTCCGTTTGGGGGAATGAGCCGAGGATCGCGAGTCGAGGTTAAGCCATGATGAAAGTTTGCAAAGCTTTCCGCTGCGCCCCTGTAGGAGCGGCGCAAGCCGCGAATGGGGCGTGTGGAATTCGCGCCGTCGCTGCTTTACCGCCGTAATTGCGCTGTCGCAGCTTCACCGCCGCATTCGCGCCTCGCGGCGCTCCTACAGGGCGTTGCGGATGCTTGGATGTGGCCACGCATCCGCGCGATGGCGCCCCTGTAGGAGCGGCGCAAGCCGCGAATGGGGCGTGTGGAATTCGCGCCGTCGCTGCTTTACCGCCGTAATTGCGCTGTCGCTGCTTCACCGCCGCATTCGCGCCTCGCGGCGCTCCTACAGGGCGTTGCGGATGCTTGGATGTGGCCACGCGGATCCGCGCGATGGTGCCCGTGTAGGAGCGGCGCAAGCCGCGAATGGGGCGTGTGGAATTCGCGCTGTCGCTGCTTTACCGCCGCAATTGCTCCGTCGCTGCTTTACCGCTGAATTCGCGCTGTGCTTGTGCTGGAGGCATTGCGATGCGATGTCGCTGGCAGAAAAGAAAAACCCCGTCCGAGTTTCACTGCTTTCGCAGGGGCAAGATCGGATCGGGGCTTTATTCCGGGGGATTCCGCCCCGGGGCGTCACTGCAAACGGCTTAGATCAGGAATTCGTCCTTGTTGCGGCCGGCCTCGAGGTAGGCGCGCATCCACTTGGGCGTGGCGCCGCGGCCGACCCAGGTTTCGCCGGTGGCGGGGTCGCGGTATTTGGCCTTGAGCGGCGATTTGGC
>JAEUNQ010000127.1 GCA_016790365.1 Thauera sp.
AACCACCCCTTCCCTTCCCGAACAGGTCCGTGAAACGCACATGCGCCGATGATAGTGAGGTCCGCCCTCGTGAAAGTAGGTCATCGTCAGACTAACCCACAATACAACGCCCCACGCACATCACGTGCCTGGGGCGTTGGACCGTCCACGCGATCTGGAACGAAGTGCGCGCCGCTCGCGTCCGCCGCCGATTCTGCTCGGAAACGTAGCCGGCGCGGATCCGCCGCCCTATCGCCTCGCCGGGAAGGTGCGAAGCCGACTCTGCCCGTTCGACGGCGACGCGCCGCCGCCGCCCGCCTCAGCCTGCCGGCGGGGCGGGCCGGATCACGATCGTCGGCCGCGGGGCTTGCGCGTCCGCTGGCGGGACGCCGAGCGTGACCTGCAAGCGGCCGTCGTCGCCGATCAGGTCGGCGAGCGTGAGGCGGTCGAGCTCGGAAAGGAAAGCCTGCAGGGCACTGGCGAGGGCGCCCTTGAGCCGGCAGGCCGGGTCGAGCAGGCAGTGCGATCCCGACCCGAAGCACTCGACCAGCGCGAAGCTGGGCTCCATCTGGCGCACGACGTCGCCGAGACCGATCCGCGTCGCCGCCCGTGCCAGCCGGAGTCCGCCGCCCTTGCCTCGCGCGCCATCGACGAAACCCTTCGTCACCAGCTCGGTGACCAGCTTCATCAGGTGGCTGCGCGAGATGTCGAAGCGTTCCGCCACTTCCTTGATGGTCACGCGCCGCTCCGGGCAGGCGCCGAGATACATGAGCAGGCGAAGCGCGTAATCGGTGTGCTGGGTGATGTTCATCGCGAGGAGGCCGCCGGGACAGGTTGCGGGCGGCATCGTAGCAGCAATAGATTCATTTCTGTTGACTCTTCAAAAGATGCATTTAATATGTATCTTAAAGGACTCGACCGGAGGATCTGCCATGAAACGCCACCCTCGCCTCGTCCAGCTGTCGCGCGAGCACCATGCCGCGCTGCGGCTCGGCAGGCATCTCCTCGCCGGCGCCGGTGCGGCCGAGCTGCGCGCGGAACGCGCCGCGCTCGTCGCCCACTTCGCCGAGGAAGAGCGTGAGCTGGCGCCCTTGCTCGATAAGGGTGGCGATGGCGCGCTCGCCGCCCGCCTGCGCGCCGAACATGTCCACCTGACCTCCCTGTTCGCCGCCGCAGTCGATGGCGAGCGCGAGGCCGAGGCCGGGCAGGCGCTGATCGAGCATGTGCGCTTCGAGGAGCGCGAACTGTTTCCGGTCGTCGAAGCCCATTTCGAGGAGAAGCGGCCATGACCCACGTCGTCACCGAAGCCTGCATCCGCTGCAAATACACGGATTGCGTGAGCATGTGCCCGGTCGATGCGTTCCGCGAGGGGCCCAATTTCCTCGTGATCGACCCCGAGGAGTGCATCGACTGCACCCTGTGCGTCGCCGAGTGCCCGGTCGATGCAATCGTGCCGGAGGACGAGCTGAGCGCGGAGCAGCGCGAATACCTCGCGCTCAACGCCGCGTTGGCGAAGGCCTGGCCGCGCATCGTCGAGGCGCACGAGGCGCTGCCCGATGCCGAAGAATGGGCGAAGGTGCCCGGCAAGCGCGCCTGGCTCGACACGGGTGCGGACAACCCCGGCGCGAAGGCATGAGGCGGCGCCCGGACGAGGGCCGGCCCGCGGGCATGGACACGGAGGATTGCGGCAGGTGATGCAGGGAGAAGGCGGGAACATTGCGCGCGAGATGCGCATCGATGGCGACGAGATCGCGCTGCGCCGGCGCTTCCTCGCGCTCGGGGACACGGACGTCGAACTGTTGCGCCGCCTGCACGAGGTCCTGCCTGCGGATGGGCACGGCTTCACGGGCGCGTTCTACGACATGCTGCGCACCTATCCGCCGCTGGCCGGGCTGCTGCGCGACGACGCCACCGTCACCCGGCTGAAGGCGGCGCACGAGCGCTATTTCCGCGAGCTGACGGCGGGCCGCTACGATGTCGCCTACGTCGCCCGCCGTCTCGAGGTCGGCCTGACCCACGCCCGCATCGGACTGGAGCCGAAGTGGTACATCGGCGCTTTCCGTGCCTACCTGTCGGCGATGATGCACACCGTGTGGGACCGCTTCGACGGCCGCCGCGAGGACGTCCTGCCGACCCTGGACGCCCTGCTCAAGATCGCCCTGTTCGACCTCGGCCTCACCCTGGACACCTATTTCCATGCCGACAAGCGGCGCATCGCGCTGCGCGACCGCGCGATCGAGTCCAGTGTCAATGGCATCTTCATTGCCGACGCGCAGCAGGGCGACTATCCGCTGATCTACGTCAATCCGGCCTTCGAGCGTGCGCTCGGCGCACGCACCGGCGCGGTCGTCGGCCAGCCGTGCATCTGCCGCAATCATGGGGACGACGGCTACGCGGAGATCCGGCACGCGATCGCCAGCGGCAGCGAGGGCACGACCGTCCTCGAGCTGCACCGCGAGGACGCCGAGCGGCGCTGGGTCGAGCTTTTCCTCGCGCCGGTGCGCAACGAGGCCGACGCCATCACCCATTACGTGGGTGTCCTCAACGACGTCACCCGGCGCAAGAATGCCGAGGAGCGCCTCAACCATCTCGCCAGCCACGATCCGCTGACCGGACTGCCCAACCGGATGCTGTTCCACGATCGCCTGCGCCATGCGATCGCGCGCCGCGGTCATGCCGCGCTGGCGGTGCTCTTCCTCGATCTCGACCGTTTCAAGCTGGTCAATGACGGCTACGGTCACGACGTCGGCGACGCCTTGCTGCGCGAGGTCGCGGCACGCCTGTCGTCCTGCCTGCGGGCCGAGGACACCGTGGCCCGCCTCGGCGGCGACGAGTTCGTGGTCCTCATCGAGGACCTGCCGGGAGCCGAGTTTGCGGCGACGGTTGCCGGCAAGATCGCCGCCCGCCTGGCCGAGCCGGTGGTCATCGGCGGGCGCACGCTTCCGGTGTCGTCCAGCGTGGGTATCGCCCTCCACCCACGTGACGGCACCGACCCGCAGACCCTGCTCAAGAACGCCGACACGGCGATGTACCGTGCCAAGGAGGCGGGCCGGAGCGGGTTCTGCTTCTACGCGGGCGAGATGAACGCGCAGGCGCATCGCCGCCTCGACCTCGAGAACGGCCTGCGTCGCGCCCTCGCCGAGGGGCAGCTGGAGGTCCAGTGGACTAAACCGCTCGCGCGGTAGGGGTGTGCTGAACCGCTCGTGACGAGCATCGAAGTTCGTGGTTTCCATCGGCAGCGGGCTTGCCATGGTGGGAGATGAGGCAATCGGCCTCATTTTCGACAGGAGCAAGCCAT
>JAEUNQ010000129.1 GCA_016790365.1 Thauera sp.
TCCATGGCTTGCTCCTGTCGAAAATGAGGCCGATTGCCTCATCTCCCACCATGGCAAGCCCGCTGCCGATGGAAACCACGAACTTCGATGCTCGTCACGAGCGGTTCAGCACACCCCTACCGCGCGAGCGGTTTAGTCCAATGGGCCTATGTAGGCTTCGAACGAAGCTGTCGAGGGCGCGGATCGAGCCGGAAGCAACAAGGGAAGAATTGCAGAGCGCAGCCGGTTCTGCAGAACAAAGGCCCCTGTGGATCACTCCACAGGGGCCTTGCTGTATTTGGGGCGACATACCGGAATCGAACCGGTGACACCTGGAGCCACAATCCAGTGCTCTACCAACTGAGCTAATGCCGCCACTGTGGAACCCCGGAAATCCGGAATCCCGAAAAAAACCGTCCTGGCCTGCCCGGCAGGGATCGAACCTGCAACCGCCGGCTTAGAAGGCCGGTGCTCTATCCAATTGAGCTACGGGCAGCTTCCGACGGGCAGTCGGGATGTGAGCTGGTCGGGGTGGAGGGATTCGAACCCCCGACATCTTGCTCCCAAAGCAAGCGCGCTACCGGACTGCGCTACACCCCGAGAGCCGCGAACTATACAGATGCCTTTTTGCTTCGTCAAACAAAATTTGCGCGCTGCGAAAAAACCCTGGAATCACGTGCTGGCGTGGCTTCCGGGGCGCGGTACGGCGGCCTTCGCTGCGTCGCGGCGGGCACGCACCACGCGCAGCAGGTTGGCGAAGAGCCAGCCGAATTCGACCGCCAGCACGATGCCGGCGAGCGGGGCGAGGATCGGGACGAAGACCGCCAGGCAGAGCGTGGCGAGGCTGGCGGTGCGCACGCGGAGCTGGCGGCGGATCGGGGTGTCGGGGAGCAGCTTCTTCATGTTCGGCGCCTTGATCCCGGCCTGGGTGAGGTGCAGCCAGGCGAGGAAGGGCACGATCTTGTAGAGCATCGCGGTGATGGTGCCGCCGAAGCCGCCGTGCAGGATCAGTACGCCGGCGAGGATCGGCCACCAGTCGGCGTCGGACCACAGCGAGATCACCAGCACCAGGACGCCTGCGAGCGCCGCGTACATGGCCTCGCGGAAGGCGAGGAAGGGCGTGTCGGGCTTGCTGCGGCGCGAGTGCGCCTGCAGGTACAGCGTGGTGCCTGCGTAGCCGGCGCCGAGCAGGCCGAGGGCGATGATGGCGATGAGGCGCGCGGTGTCGATCGCGAAGTACTCGGCGAGGGTCCACAGCACGAGCGTGGCGGTGACCGCCGGCGCCCACAGCGTGGTGAAGCGTTGCGGATAGGCCGCGGTGATCTGGAACATCGGCACCACGACCCAGCTCGCGGCGGCGAGCAGCACCGCGGCCCAGCCCATCCAGCCCCAGCCGGCGTGCAGGTTGACCACGGTCGGCAGCGCGACCGGGAGCGCGAGGCCGCGGGTGAGCACGAGCACCAGGCTGAAGCCGAGCACGGCGGTGACGACCAGGCCGGCGAAGGCCATGCGCAGGTCGCGCGGGGTGCGGGTGTTGTTGCCGGTGCGGTTGCCCCGGCTGAGGCCCAGCGCGGCGGCGGAGAGGAAGACGAAGAGTCCGCCCACGAGCAGCACGGCGCCGCCGAGCAGGACATCGGGCGCGCCGGCGCCCAGCCCGAAGGCGAGCCCCGCGGTGCCGAGCGTCATCGCCACGTGGGTGACGCCGGCGATGCGCAGCGGGGCGGGCATGCTCGCGCCCGCCACCACCGGCATGACCTGCAGCAGCGCACCGAGCATCACCTGCAACATGAAGCCGGCGGCGAAGAGGTGCGTGATGGCGAGCGCGCCGGGCGTCCACCGTGAGACGAGGATCTCGCCGCCGAAGAGCAGCGTCAGCCCCGCCACCACCCCGAACAGCGGGGCGGTGAGGAAGAAGCGCAGCGGTGCGGAAAACGGCGGGGTGTCGTCGTAGGAGAGGCCCGGCCCCATCATCGCTGGCGAATCCGGATCTCGACCGCGCCGTCGTCGCGGAGGGCTTCGGCGTGGCGGTAGCCGTCGCGATCGAGGATGCGCAGCAGCGGGTGCGGCATGCGATCCAGGATGAGCAGCATCTCTTCGTCCTTGCCGAGGGCCATCAGGCCCTCCATGGCGCGCTCGAAGGGTTCGGGCGGCTCGAGACCGCGGGCGTCGACTACACGGCCGCTCATGCGCGGGCCTCCGTGAGATGTTTGCCGACCGAGTCGGAGAGGCGCCGCTGCTCGTCGCCGGGCAGGCGGCTGTCGAGCATCGGGTAGATCACGCTCTCTTCTTTCATGTTGTGCTGCTGCATCATGATCAGGAGGGTTTCGGCCTCGCCGGCGAAGTCGTCGGCGTCCTGCTTGTCGAGGGCGTACTGGAGGGCGGCCAGGGTGTCGCGCATGTTCTGGTGTTCGTGGCGCATCACCATGGTGGGACCCTGCGTCATGCCGGTCGCCTGCTCGAAGGCGGGGAAGAGGGTGCTCTCCTCGGCGTCGAAGTGGGCGTTGAGTGCATCCGCGAATTTCTTCAGCGCCTCGGCTGCGTCGGCCCAGTCGCCGTCGGAGGCGAGCTCCTCGGCGCGGGCGAAGATGCCGTCACAGTCGCGGTGGTCGTGGGTCATGAGTTCGGAAATGGTATTCATCGGAGTCTCCTCTCTGGCGGGTGTTCCGAATTCTCCGCAGGGGGCGGCAAAGGGCATTGATGCAGGTCAAGGGCATCCGGGCAGGATTTGGAATGCAACAGTTGGGATTGCATTGGATTTGCATCGCTTGGGTGCAGCGGTGCTTGCGGGCACAATGCACGCCTCTTTGCCGGGGGTTGGGAGTGGTCGAGACGACGCGTTCGGACGGTGGCGAACTCGGCCCGATGAGCGGCTGGGCAAGGCTGTTCCTGCCGTTTGCCCTCGGCTATTACCTGTCCTACCTGCTGCGTACGGTCAATGCGGTGATCTCGCCGCTCCTCACCGACGAGCTCGGCCTGTCGGCGGCGAGCCTGGGCTTGCTCACGAGTGCGTATTTCCTGGCCTTTGGTGCGGCCCAGATTCCGGTCGGCATCGCGCTCGACCGTTTCGGACCGCGTCGGGTGGAAGCTTCGCTGCTGCTGCTTGCGGCGCTCGGCAGCGCACTTTTCGCGACGGCAGATTCGCTCGGTGGGCTCGCCGGCGCGCGCGCGCTGGTGGGCCTGGGCGTCTCGGCCTGCCTGATGGGAGCGCTGAAGGGCTTTGCGCTGTGGTATCCGCTCGAGCGCCAAAGTTCGATGATCGGCTTCATCATGGCAGCGGGCTCGCTCGGCGCGCTTACCGCCAGCGTGCCGCTCGAGGCGGTGCTCCCGGTGCTGGGCTGGCGCGGTGCGTTCTGGATCATTGCCGCGGTCTGCCTGCTCGCGGCGGTGCTCGTGCTTCGCGCGCTGCCCGACTCGCCTGCAGTGGCGGGAGAGGCCTCGCTCGTTGCGGCCTTGCGCGTGGTCGCGGGCATCTTCACCACGCCAGCTTTCCTGCGCCACGCCCCGGCGTCGGCGTTCTTCGTCGGCGGCTTCATGGCGCTGCAAAGCCTCTGGGTGGTGCCCTGGGTCATGAACGTCGACCGGCTCGATCTTGCCGGCGCCGCGACCGTACTGGTTGCGCTCAATCTGGGCAACCTCGCAGGCCAGCTCACGGTGGGGGTGTTCGGCGTGCGCCTGGCGCGCGCCGGTATCGAGCCGATCGGTTTGTTGCGGATCGGCTATGGGGCGATGCTCGTGGTGCAGGGGCTGATCCTGTGGTCGGGGCTGCCTGCATTGTTGCTGTGGGGGGGCTTCGGTCTGCTTACGGCCGCCAATTCGCAGATCTACCTGTCCGCGGCGCGTGCCTTTCCTCCCGCGCTGTTCGGCCGCGTCAGCACCGCGCTCAACCTGATGGCGTTTGTGGGCGCCTTTGTCGTGCAGTGGGGCTTCGGCATCGGTCTCGACCTCATGCGCGGCGTGGGCGCGGAGATGCCGCAGGCGCTGGCCTGGGGCTTCGGCGGCCTGCTCGCGCTGCAGGCCCTGGCCTATCTGCCTCTGCTCGGCCGCCGGCCTGCGCGTTCGAGCAAAGGCGCGGAGTGAGTGCATGCATGGAGCGTCTCACGATGTTGCATGTGCACACCTACCTTACCCGAGCGTCCCAAAGCGGCGCAAAATAGCGGTTTGCCCGCGACCGGCGCTTGTCATGCGGGCTTCCGCCGCATGATGCCTGGGCAGTTTCGGCGAAGAATTCATCCTGATGGAGTGTCTCATGTCTGATATCGCGACCGACTCGACCGTGCAGCCGCCCCGGCGCAAGGGGCTGCGTCGGACGTTGTGGACGGTCGCGATCCTGCTCGCGCTCTCGGCGGCCGCCTATCTCGCCGTGCCGCCGGTGGCGCGGCATTACGCACAGAAGCTGCTCGGCGAGACGCTTGGGCGCGAGGTCGTCGTCGAGCGCGTGCTGATCAACCCCTTCCGACTCACCGCCGAGGTGGGCGGGCTGCGCATCATGGAGGCAGACGGCAGTGCCGAGGCGCTCGGTTTCGAGTCGCTGCGCGCGAACCTCGAGCTCGAGTCGCTGGTGCGCAAGGGCATCGTCCTGCACGAACTTGCGCTGGACAAGCCACGCGTCCATCTCGCGCTGGAGGGCGGGGGCCGTCACAACTGGACGGACGTGCTCGAGCGCATTGCCGCGCTTGGCGGCAAGGAGTCCGCCGAGGACGCACCGCCCGCGCTGTTCTCGATTGGCAACATCCGCATCAGCGATGGCCTCGTCCGCGTCGACGACCGCGTGCGCGGCATCCGCCACGAGCTCTCCGAACTGGGTGTGGGCGTGCCCTTCGTGTCCAACCTGCCGGTACGGGTGGACGTTTTCGTGCAGCCCTCGCTGTCGGCCAAGCTCAACGGCGACGCGCTGCTGCTCAACGCGCGCACCAAGCCCTTCGCCGAATCACAAGAGACCATCCTCGACGTTTCGCTGAAGGCGTTCGATCTCACCCCTTGGGTGGCTTATCTCCCGATCGAGCCGCGCTTCCGCCTGCCCTCGGCGCTGCTGACAACCAATCTGGAGCTCTCCTTCAGCCAGCCGGCCGAGGGGGCACCGGTACTCTCGTTGCGCGGTCCGCTGCAGGTCGACAAGCTGGTGCTGCAGGATCGCGAGGGCGCGCCCGTCGCCACCGCGGAAGAGGTGGAGCTCGAATTCGCCGACGTGCAGCCGCTGATCGGGCGCTGGCACTTCACGAGGCTGCGCCTCGCACGTCCGGAGGTCGACCTCGTGCGGCTGAAGGACGGGGGGCTCAACGTGCTGGGGTTGATACCGCCGCCGGCCGCCGAGGGGCCGAAGAAGGCGAAGGGCAAGGCCGCGAAGGCGTCCGCGGAGAAAGCTGCCGCGCCGGTGGTGCAGCCCGGCGTGCCGGCCGTGGCTGCCGCCCAGGCGGGCGAGGGCGGCGCGGTGCCGGCCGCCACGGCGGACGGCAAGGCGGCCGTCGATGCGGGTGCCGCCGCGGTCCCGACCGGGCCGGATTTCCTGCTCGCGCTCACGCGCATCCGCGACGGCGTGCTCCGCTTCGAGGACCGCAGCCTGGCCGAGCCCTTCCGCGCCCGCATCGAGGCGATCAACCTCGACATGCGCGATCTCGCCACCGAGGGCGAGCTGCCGGCCGAGATCCGCCTCGACTACATGAGCGACGCTGGCGAGAAACTCACTCACGAGGACGTCCTGCGCCTGGCGCCGTTCGAGTACTCGGGTAGCCTGCAGTTCGATTCGATCCGCCTGCCGCGCTATGCCCCCTACCTGGCGACCGCGATGCCGGGCGCCTCGATCGGCGACGGTAGCCTGAGCGGGGGCGCGCAATACCGCGTTACGCTCGGCAAGGACGGCGCTCCGGCGGTGGAGGTCAGCTCCGAAGCTTTGGCGCTGCGCGACTTCGCGCTGCTGATCAAGGGCGCGAAGACGCCGGCGCTGAGCCTGCCGGCGCTCGACGTGCGCAGCGCCACGGTTGACCTGGCCGGGCGCAGCGTGCGCATCGGTGGTGTCGAACTCAAGGGTGCGGCGGTCTCGGCGGTCCGCGCCAAGGACGGCGAGTTCGACCTGGTGAAGGCGCTGGTGCCTCCGCCGTCCAAGCTGGCCGCGCCTGCGCCTGCGCCTGTGGCGAAGGGCAAGGCGGAACCGGACTGGGTGGTCGCGGTGGACAAGCTTGCGCTGCGCGGCGCCTCGGTGCGCCTGGACGACCGCAGCGTGGCGCGGCCGGTGGTGACTACGCTGGAAGGCATCGACTTCGAGCTCGACGGCTTCTCGACCGAGAAGGGCGACGCCGTCCAGTTCAAGCTCGACTCCATGCTCAACAAGCGCGGCAAGGTGGCGGTCTCGGGGCCGCTCACCATGGCGCCGCTCAAGGCCGATCTCGCGCTCGATCTGCGCAACGTCGACCTGCTGCCGCTGCAGCCCTACGTGCTCGAGCAGACCAAGATCGCGATCTCGCGCGGCAACCTCACCACCAAGGGGCGTCTCAAACTCGACACCGACCGCCGCGGCAAGCTGCTCGCGAGCTTTCGTGGCGACCTCGGGGTGGCGAACTTCGCCTCGGTCGACCGCTTGAACGCAACCGACTTCCTGCGCTGGCGCACGCTCGCCATCGGCGGTATCGACGCACGACTCGAACCGTTCTCGCTCGGCGTCAAGCGCATCGCGCTCGACGATTTCTATACCCGCCTGATCCTCGACAACCAGGGGCGTCTGAACCTGCGCGAGATCGGCGGGGTCAAGGGCGAGCCCGAGCCGGCTGCGAAGCCGGCCGCCGCGGTGGCCCGGACGGCGGAGTTCGAGCACGGCGGGGTGCAGGGCGGGGTCCCCGTCGAAGGCCAGCGCACCGCTCCGGTCGCGCCCCCGGGCCCGCCGCCTCCGCCGGTGCGCATCGACCGCATCGAGCTCAAGCGCGGCAACGTCGCCTTCAGCGACCGCTTCATCCGCCCCAACTACGACGCCAACCTGACCGGGCTCGCCGGCACGATCACCGGCTTTTCCACCACCTCGGACGCGCTCGCCAAGGTGGACATCACCGGCAAGGTCGACAAGAGCGCGCCGCTGTCGATCACCGGCGAGCTCAACCCCTTCCGCCAGGACGCCCACCTCGACATCCTCGCCTCGGTGAAGGACTTCGAGCTCACCGGGCTGTCGAGCTACGCGGGCAAGTACGTCGGCTACGGCATCGCCAGGGGCAAGCTGTCGGCCGAGCTCAATTACAAGATCATCGAGCGCCAGCTCACCGCGACCAACCGCATCTTCCTCGACCAGCTGACCTTCGGCGACGCGGTGGAGAGCCCGGACGCGGTGAACCTGCCGGTGCAGCTGGCGGTGTCGCTGCTCAAGAACAGCCGCGGAGAGATCGACCTGAACCTGCCGGTGAGCGGCACGCTCGACGACCCGCAGTTCAGCGTCTTCGGTCTGGTGATGAAGATGCTGTTCAACCTGATCGGCAAGGCGATCACCTCGCCCTTTGCGCTGCTCGGCTCGGCGCTCGGCGGCGGCGAGGAGCTCTCGCAGCTCGACCTCGCCGCGGGCACGGCCTCCCTGGGCGAGGCGGAGCAGGGCCGGCTGAAGACGCTCGCACAGGCGCTGGTCGATCGTCCGGCGCTGCGGCTGGACATCGTCGGCCGTGCCGACCCCGCCACCGACCTCGACGGCCTGCGCCAGGCCGCGTTGGTCGACGCGGTGCGCGCCCAGAAGCTCAAGGCGATGATCGCCAAGGGTCAGGCCGCGCCTTCGCTCGAGGAGGTCGAGGTGGGCGAGGCGGAGTACGCCGAGCTGCTGAAGAAGGCCTACCGTGCCGCGGACTTCAAGAAGGAGCGCAACCTGGTCGGCATGGTCAAGGACGTCCCGGTGCCCGAGATGGAAGCGCTGTTGCGCGCCAACGCGCACGTCGGCGAGGCCGACCTGGTGACGCTCGCCCGCGCGCGCGCGCAGTCCGTGCGCGAGTGGCTCGCGGGCGAGGGCGGCGTGCCCGGCGAGCGCGTCTTCGTGCTCGAGCCCAAGGTCGAGGCGCTGGGTGAAGGCGGGGAGGTGCAGTTCTCGCTGCGCTGAGCGTCGGCGGCATTCGCGCCTTGCGGCGCTCCTACGGAAACCGCCGCGTTTTCGGAGGCGCGCACGAACCGCCGCGTTTTCGGAGGCGCGCATGAACCGGTTCGCTTGCGGGCTCCTGTAGGAGCGGCGCAAGCCGCGAATTGGGCGCCTGAATTGCGCGGCGCCGCCGATCCCCGGCTTGGGCCCCTCAGAACATCCCCATCTCCAGCCGCGCCGCCTCGCTCATCATCTCGCGGCTCCACGGCGGATCCCACACCAGCATGACCTCGGCCTCGGCGACGCCGGGGATCCCCAGCAACTTCTCGCGCGCCTCGTCGGCGATCAGGGTGCCCATGCCGCAGCCGGGCGCGGTGAGGGTCATCGCCGCGGCGATGCGGAACTTGCCGTCGGGCAGAGCCTCTGCGGTGCACGCATACACCAGGCCGAGATTGACGATGTCGATCGGGATCTCGGGGTCGTAGCAGGTGGCGAGTTGCGCCCAGGCCGCCTGTTCGATGCTGTCGAGCGTCTGCTCGCCGTCCGCTGCGACAGGAGGGGCGGCGGCAAGCTGCGGCTCGAGGCCGAGTGCGTCGGCGTTGCGCTCGTCGATGCGATAAAGATTACCCCCGCACATCACCGTGATCGAGCCGCCGAGGCGCTGCGTCACCAGCGCGTAGGCGCCCTCGGGGAGCGTCTCCGCCTTGCCCCAGGGCACGCTCACCGCCGCGCAGTCGCGCTGCAGCACGCGGGAATCGGTTTCGCCGTAGTGGTCACCCATGATGTCGTGCTCCTCGAGGTCTTATTCGGTGTGTGCGGTCTCGTGCTCGCCGACGAGCGCGTTGTGCAGGGTGTGCCAGGCGAGCGTGGCGCACTTGACCCGCGCCGGGAACTCCTTGACGCCGGAGAGCACCTCCAGCTTGCCGAAGTCGCGCGCCGGGTCGGCAGCCTCGCGGCCTTCGGTGAGCAGCGCGTGCACGTCGCGGAACAAGGCCTCCACCTCCGCGACCGGCTTGCCCTTGACGGCTTCGGTCATCAGCGAGGCCGAGGCGGTGGAGATGGCGCAGCCGTGGCCGACGAAGCTCGCTTCGCGCACGACGCCGTCCTCGACCTGCAGGTACACCGTGAGCTGGTCGCCGCACAGCGGGTTGTGGCCGTCGGCGTGATGGCTGGCGGCCGGCAGCGGGCGGTAGTTCCGCGGGTTGCGGTTGTGATCGAAGATCACCTCCTGGTACAGCTCGCGCAGCGAATCCTGCAGGTCGCTCATGCCGCTCTCCCTTTGCCGGGCGCGGTGCCGCCGCGCGTGCCGAACAGCGCCTGCGCCTTGTGGATGGCCGCGACCAGCGCGTCGAGGTCGGCCAGCCCGTTGTACAGGCCGAGTGAGGCGCGCGCGGTGCCGGGGATGCCGAAGCGCGTCATCAGCGGCATCGCGCAGTGGTGGCCGGCGCGGATCGCCACGCCTTCGGCGTCGAGGATGGTGCCGAGGTCGTGCGGGTGGATGCCGTCGACCAGGAAGGACAGGATGCCCGCCTTGTCCTGCGCGGTGCCGACCAGGCGCACGCCGGGGATGTCCTGCAGCGCGCGCGTGCCGTAGTCGAGCAGCGCCTGCTCGTGGGCGTGGATGCGGCCCAGGCCAACGCCCTGCACGTAGTCGATCGCCGCCGCGAGCGCGATCGCGCCGGCGATGTTGGGCGTGCCCGCCTCGAAGCGCTGCGGCGGCGGCGCGAAGGTGGTGTTGTCGAAGGCGACGGTGCGGATCATGTCGCCGCCACCCTGCCACGGTGGCATGTGGCGCAGCAGCTCGGCGCGGCCGTAGAGCGCGCCGATGCCGGTGGGACCGTAGAGCTTGTGGCCGGAGAAGGCGTAGAAGTCGCAGCCGATCGCCTGCACGTCCACTGCCTGGTGGGCCACGGCCTGGGCGCCGTCGACCAGCACGACCGCGCCGACCGCGTGCGCGCGACGGGTCATCTCGGCCACGGGATTGACCGTGCCGAGCGCGTTCGACACGTGCGTGATCGCCAGCAGCCGGGTGCGCTCGCCGAGCAGGCCCTCGAAGGCCGCCATGTCGAGCTCGCCGTTGTCGTGCACCGCGATCACCTTGAGCACCGCGCCGGTCTGCTCGCACACGAGCTGCCAGGGCACGATGTTGGAGTGGTGCTCCATGGTGCTGAGCAGGATCTCGTCGCCGGCGGCCAGGCGCGGCCGGCCCCAGCTCTGTGCCACCAGGTTGATCGCCTCGGTGGTGCCGCGGGTGAACACGATCTCGTCGGCGCGCGCGGCGTTGAGGAAGCGCTGCACCGTGGCGCGTGCGCCGTCGTAGAGCTCGGTGGCGTGCTGCGAAAGCCAGTGCACGCCGCGGTGGATGTTGGCGTTGGACTCGCGGTAGAAGCGCGCCTCGGCCTCGATCACCGCCGCCGGTTTCTGCGTGGTGGCGCCGTTGTCGAGGTAGGCCAGGCGCCGGCCATGCACCGGCCGCGCCAGGATGGGGAAGTCGGTGGCGAGGTCCAGGATGGGCGTCTGCACGCCGGGTTCGCGCGGAGCGTTCACAGCAGTTCCTCCAGTCGGGCGCCTTCGGGCAGGCGTTCGAGCAGCGCGGCGCGGCCGAGCGCGCGCAGCGGCGCGTGGGCGATGCGCTCGAGCACCTCGGCGGCGAAGGCGTAGGTCAGCAGCTGGCGCGCGTGCACCGCATCGACGCCGCGGCTGCGCAGGTAGAAGAGGGCGTCCTCGTCGAGCTGGCCGACCGTGGCGCCGTGCGCGCACTTGACGTCGTCGGCGTAGATCTCGAGCTCGGGGCGGGCGTCGGCCTCGGCCAGGCGGGACAGCAGCAGGTTGTCGCAGCGCTGCATGGCGTCGGTGCGCTGGGCGTCCTGGGCGACCAGGATGCGGCCGGTGAACACGCCGCGCGCGCTGCCGTCGAGCAAGCCGCGGTAGAACTCGCGGCTGGTGCCCTGCGGGCGCGCGTGGTCGATGCGGGTGTGGTGGTCGACGTGGCGGCGGCCATCGGCGTGATAGAGGCCGTTCAGCAGCGCCTCGGCGCCCTCGCCGGCGAGCCGGGTGCGGATGTCGTTACGTGCCAGGCGCGCACCGAAGGACAGCGAGTGCGAGGCGAACACCGCGCCACGCGCCTGCTCGGCCTCGATTGTCGCCAGGTGGATCGCCTCGGGCGCCTCCTGCTGCAGCTTGAGGTGCGTGACATGGCTGTCCTGCGCGGCGATCACGCGGGTGACGGCGGTGGTCAGCGTGCTGCCCGCGGCGCCGGCCGGGTAGTGCTCGACGATCGTCGCCTGCGCGCCCGCCTCGGCGACGACGAGGTTGCGCAGGTGCTGGTCGGCGACCGTGGCACCGATGAAGACGAGGTGGATCGGCGGCTCCACGGCGACGCCGCGGCCGAGGCGGATCCACGCGCCGTCGGCGGCCAGCGCGGCGTTGAGCGCGGCGGGGGCCTCGCCGTCGCCGGCCTGGCCGAAGGCGGCCTCGACCGCCTCGGGGATCTGCCCGAGCGCATCGGCGAGGCTGCCGATGCGCACGCCACCGGGAAGCCCGCCGATGGCGGACAGCGCGGGGGCGAAGTGCCCATCCACGAAGACCACCCAGTGGCCGTCGTTATGGACCAATTCCGGAGCCGACTCAGCGCCCTGCTGTGCGGCGTCTTGCGCTGCGCCCCGTGCCGCCTGGTAGCGTGCGCGCAGCGCCGCCACGACCGCCTCGGGGGCGGCCGCCTCGCGCACCGCCAGCGCCTGCTGCGCCATGAAGGCGAGCGAGGTGTGGCGCCAGTTCTCGCGCCGTGTCGTCGGCCAGCCTTCGTCGGCGAAGCGGTCGATCGCGTCCTCGCGCAGGCGGGCGAGCCAGGGCAGGTCTGCGCCGGGCAGATCGGCGGCGGTGTCGCGATGACGTCCGAGCCAGAGGTCGATCGCGCTCATGGCCGCGCTCCCGCGGATGCGCCGCCGGCCTTGCCGCCCTGCGCCGCGTCGATCCAGCCGTAGCCGTGCTCTTCCAGCTCGAGCGCGAGCTCGCGCCCGCCCGAGCGCACGATGCGGCCCTGCGACAGCACGTGCACCTTGTCGGGCACGATGTAGTCGAGCAGGCGCTGGTAGTGGGTGATCACGATCATCGAGCGCTCGGGCGAGCGCAGGCGATTGACGCCCTCGGCGACGATCTTCAGCGCGTCGATGTCCAGGCCCGAGTCGGTCTCGTCCAGCACCGCGAGCCGGGGCTCGAGCAGCGCCATCTGCAGCACCTCGTTGCGCTTCTTCTCGCCGCCCGAGAAGCCTTCGTTCACCGAGCGGTAGAGGAACTCCTCCTTCATGCCGACCGCCTTCATCTCGGCCTTCACCCGCGCGAGGAAGTCCATCGCGTCGTATTCCGGCAGGCCGCGGTGGCGGCGCACGGCGTTGACCGCGGCCTTGAGGAAGTAGGCATTGGACACGCCCGGGATCTCGACCGGGTACTGGAAGGCGAGGAAGAGCCCGGCGCGCGCGCGCTCCTCGGCGGGCAGGGCGAGCAGGTCGGTGCCGTCCCAGTCGACGCTGCCGTCGGTGACGGTGAAGGTCTCGCGCCCGGCAAGCACCTGGGCGAGCGTGCTCTTGCCCGAGCCGTTGGGGCCCATGATGGCGTGCACCTCGCCGTCGGCGACCTCGAGGTCGAGGCCCTTGAGGATGTCCTTGCCGTCGATCGCGGCGTGCAGATTGTTGATTTTCAGCATCTCGATTCTCCTGTGGGTCCTTAGCCGACGCTGCCTTCGAGGCTCACGCCCAGCAATTTCTGTGCTTCCACCGCGAACTCCATCGGCAGTTCCTTGAACACCTCGCGGCAGAAGCCATTGACGATCATCGACACCGCGTCCTCGGCGCTGATGCCGCGCTGCATCGCGTAGAAGAGTTGGTCCTCGCCGATGCGCGAGGTGGTGGCCTCGTGCTCGACGTGGGCAGTGGGGTGGCGCACCTCGATGGTGGGGAAGGTGTGCGCGGCGCAGCGGTCGCCGATCAGCAGCGAATCGCACTGCGTGTAGTTGCGTGCGCCGTCGGCCTTGGGCGTGACCTTGACCAGACCGCGGAAGGTGTTGCTGCCGCGCCCGGCCGAGATGCCCTTGCTGAGGATGGTGCTGCGGGTGTTGCGCCCCATGTGGATCATCTTGGTGCCGGTGTCGGCCTGCTGCAGGTTGTTGGTCAGCGCCACCGAGTGGAAGTCGCCCACC
>JAEUNQ010000273.1 GCA_016790365.1 Thauera sp.
GGCCGCGGGCGCGCAGATGGTCAAGCTCGAAGGCGGCGAGTTCATGGCCGAGACCGTGCGCTTCCTCGTCGAGCGCGGCGTGCCGGTGTGCGCGCACATCGGCCTCACGCCACAGGCGGTGCACCAGCTCGGCGGCTACCGGGTGCAGGGCCGCAGCGAGGAAGGCGCGGCGCGCCTCAAGGCCGACGCGCTCGCGCTCGAGCAGGCCGGTGCCGCCCTGATGGTGATGGAGATGGTGCCCGCAGCGCTCGCCGGCGAGATTACCGCCAGCCTTTCCAGCATGGCGACCATCGGCATCGGCGCGGGCGCCGCCTGCGACGGCCAGGTGCTGGTGCTGCACGACCTGCTCGGCGTCTTCCCCGGCAAGACCGCGCGCTTCGTGCGCAACTTCATGGAAGGCGCTGCGAGCATCGAGGAAGCGGTCGCGCGCTACGCCGCCGCGGTCAAGGACGGCAGTTTCCCCGCCGCCGAGCACTGTTACTGAACCCGCGTCACGCACGCGAGGAAGCACACACATGCAGATCCACGAGACCATCGACAGCCTGCGCGCCGCGCGCACGGGCGCCGGCCGCGTCGCCTTCGTGCCCACCATGGGTAACCTGCACGAAGGCCACATCGCCCTCATGCGCCAGGCGCGCGAGCATGCCGCCTGCGTCGTCGCCAGCATCTTCGTCAACCGTCTGCAGTTCGGTGCGGGCGAGGACTTCGACCGCTATCCGCGCACCTTCGCCGCAGACTGCGAGAAGCTCGCCGCCGCCGGGGTCGAGCACCTGTTCGCGCCCGACGAGACGGTCATGTACCCGCAGCCGCAGCGCTACCACGTCGATCCGCCCGCCGAGCAAGTCTCCATCCTCGAGGGCGAATTCCGCGCCGGCCATTTCCGCGGCGTCGCCACCGTGGTCATGAAGCTGCTCAACATCGTGCAGCCCGAGGTCGCGCTGTTCGGCAAGAAGGACTACCAGCAGCTCATGGTGTTGTCGAACATGGTGCGCGAACTGGCGATGCCGATCGAGGTCGTACCTGGCGAGACGGTGCGTGCCGAGGACGGCCTCGCGCTGTCCTCGCGTAACGGTTACCTGAGCGCGGAAGAGCGTGCTCGTGCGCCGCTGCTGCACCGCCTGCTCGCGGGCATCCGCGAAGCCGTGCGCGCGGGAGAAGGCGATTTCGCGCGCCTGGAAGCGAACGCGATGGCCGAGCTGGGCGCCGCGGGCTGGGCGCCCGACTATATCGCCGTGCGCCGCCGCCTCGACCTGCAGCCGCCGACACAGGCGAGCGAGGCGCTCGTCGTGCTCGCCGCGGCGAAACTCGGCCGCACCCGGCTGATCGACAACCTGGAAATCTGAAGCGGGAGGCCGGATCCGGGTTCGCCCGCGCTTGCATCGGCGCGCGGATCTGGTAAAAAACCGTAAAACCCGCGAATAAAGGCCCGGCCGCGACCTGCGGCGCGCATTTCAACGAAGAAGGGGGAGTGGAAAGATGATGACGACGGTAAAGCAGATCCTCGAGGCAAAAGGCGGCACCTTCCATGCGGTACGCCCGACCGACTCGGTCTTCGACGCGCTGTCGCTGATGGCGCAGTTCGACATCGGCTGCGTGCTGGTCACCGAAAGCGACAAGCTTGTCGGGATCTTCACCGAGCGCGACTATGCCCGCAAGGTGGTGCTCAAGGGCCTGGTCTCGCGCGACGTCAAGGTCGGCGACCTGATGACGCCCAACCCCTACACGGTGGGCCTGACCGGCACCGCCGACGACGTGATGGCCACGATGACCGCCAAGCGCTTCCGCCACATCCCGGTGGTCGAGGAGAGCAAGGTGATCGGCATCGTCACCATCGGCGACATGGTGAAGTCCATCGTCACCCAGCACGAAAAGACCATCAAGCAGCTCGAGAGCTACATCGCTGGCGACCTCGCCGCAGAATGAGCCTCGCGGCGACACCGCCGCCGAACACGCAGGCGCCGGAGCCGACGAGAGTCGGGTCCGGCGTCGTCGTTTGCGGGGTGCATCACGCGCGGGGCGAGGAAGCGGCGGCGGCGCGGGAGAACCGCGCCGCTTTCGCGCCTTGCGGCGCTCCTACGGGAAACCGACGACTCCGGAAGCGATGACGCTGGGGTGGGATGTAGGAGCGCCGCAAGGCGCGAATCGGGCGGTGCACGCGCGGTAGAGGGAATCGGAGACGCCGCTTTCGCGCCTTGCGGCGCTCCTACGGGAAACCGACGACTCCGGAAGCGATGACGCTGGGGACGGATGTAGGAGCGCCGCAAGGCGCGAATCGGGCGGTGCAGGCGCGGCAGAGGGAATCGGAGACGCCGCTTTCGCGCCTTGCGGTGCTCCTACGGGAAACCGACGACTCCGGAAGCGATGACGCTGGGGTGGGATGTAGGAGCGCCGCCAGGCGCGAACCGGGCGGCCCTTCCGCTCTTATTCCCCCAATGCCTTGCCGACAATCTCGGCGACGTCCGCGGACAGGCCCGGCGCGGCGAGCACGCGTTCGAGCTGCGGGCGGATGCTGGCCTGCAGGGCGGGGGTGAAGTGGCGCCAGTTCTCCAGTGCACGTGCCATGCGCGCGGCGACCTGCGGGTTGCGGGCGTCGAGCGCGATCACCTGCTCGGCCCAGAAGGCGTGGCCGCTGCCGTCGGCGGCGTGGAACTCGCCCGGGTTGGCGCGGAAGAAGGTGCCCAGCAGCGCGTACACCTTGTTCGGGTTCGACAGGCTGAAGGCGGGGTCGCTGAGCAGCACGCGCACGCGTGCCAGCGCCGGCTCGGCGGCGTCGCCCCAGCGCCAGGCGCCGGCCTGCAGGGCGAACCACTTGTCGAGCACCAGGGCGTCGTCGCGATGGCGGTCGTGGAAGGCCTGCAGCGCGGCGGTGCGCGCCGGGCTCGTGCTCTGCACCAGCGCGGCGAGCGCGCCGAAGCGCTCGGTCATGTTGGTGGCGGCGGCGAAGCGTGCCTCGGCGCACGCCAGGCCCTCGGCCATGCCGGCGGCGGCGAGGTAGCGCAGGGCGAGGTTCGTCAGCGCGCGGCGACCGGCGTCGCCGGGGTGGTAGCGGTAGGCGCCGGGCACCTGCAGGCTATCGACCACGCGCGTCCAGTCGGCGGCGAGCGTGGCGCCGAGCGCGCGCATCATGCGCACCAGCGCGCCGCGTAGCGCGGCGGGGTCGGCGGGCGACATGCGCTCGAGCAGGTAGGCCTCGCCCGGCAGCGCGAGCGCCTGGGCGCGGAAGGCGGGGTCGAGCGCGCCATCGTCGAGCAAGGCACGGAAGGCGGCGACGAAGGCCTCCGGCACCGTCGCCAAGGGGTCGGCGGCGAGCGCCAGCGCGACGCGCTCGGCGTAGCGCTGCGCGGCGTCCCAGCGGTTGCAGGGGTCGGCGTCGTGCGCCATGCGGAAGGCGAGGCGCGCGTCGTCCTCGTCGAGCTCCAGGATCACCGGCGCCGAGAAGCCGCGCAGCAGCGAGGGCACCGGCTCGGCGGCGAGGCCGACGAAGCGGAAGACCTGCGCATCGTCGATGAGCTTCAGCACGCGCGTGCAGGCGCCCGCCTGCGCCTCGCCTTCGAGCTGCAGCGGCAGGTCGCGCCCGTCCGCGCCGATGAGGCCGACTGCGACCGGGATCACCAGCGGCTGCTTGACGTGCTGGCCGGGCGTGGCCGGGGTCGATTGCGCCAGCGTCAGCGTGTAGCTGCCGTCGGCGGCGTTCCACACCCCGCTCGCCTTCACCCGCGGCGTGCCGGCCTGCTCGTACCAGCGCATGAACTGGTCGAGGTCGAAGCCGTTGTTGGCATCGGACATGACCTCGACGAAGTCGTCGCAGGTCACCGCCTGGCCGTCGAAGTAGCTGAAGTAGAGGTCCATGCCGTTGCGGAAGCCCTCCTGCCCGAGCAGGGTGTGCAGCATGCGGATGACCTCGGCGCCCTTCTCGTACACCGTGGCGGTGTAGAAGTTGTTGATCTCCTGGTAGCTGTCGGGGCGGATCGGGTGCGCCATCGGCCCGCCATCCTCGGGGAACTGCGCCGCGCGCAGC
>JAEUNQ010000330.1 GCA_016790365.1 Thauera sp.
TATTCGAAAAGTCGGGCAAAGTGTTCGGCACCATTCAAGGCGCGGTACTGGACGCACCGCATTGGTGCCTTGAGTGGTTGAAATGTTGGAATGTCGAAGCGGCGCAAGCGATGGCGGCGCGCGCAATGACAAACGAATAAATACGGATTCGAGAACCTTGGAATTTAAAACATGCTCGGCTGGCTAAGCGGCTACTTCAGCAACGATCTCGCGATCGACCTCGGCACCGCCAACACGCTGATCTACGTGCGCGGCCGCGGCATCGTGCTCGACGAACCCTCGGTCGTCGCCATCCGGCAGGACGGTGGTCCCAACGGCAAGAAAGTGATTCAGGACGTCGGCCTGTCAGCGAAACAGATGCTGGGCCGCACGCCCGGCAACATCACGGCGATACGCCCGATGAAGGACGGCGTGATCGCCGACTTCACCGTGACCGAGCAGATGCTGAAGCACTTCATCAAGAAGGTGCACGACTCGCGCCTGTTCTCGCCTTCCCCGCGCATCATCATCTGCGTGCCCTGCGGTTCGACGCCGGTGGAGCGCCGCGCGATCCGCGAATCCGCGATCGGCGCCGGCGCGCGCCAGGTGTTCCTCATCGAGGAACCGATGGCCGCCGCGATCGGCGCGGACCTGCCCGTCGGTGATGCGACCGGCTCGATGGTAGTCGACATCGGCGGCGGCACGACGGAAGTCGGCGTGATCTCGCTCGGCGGCCTCGTCTACAAGGGCTCCGTGCGCGTCGGCGGCGACAAATTCGACGAAGCGATCATCAATTACATCCGCCGCAACTACGGCATGCTGATCGGCGAGACCACCGCCGAGAAGATCAAGAAGGAGATCGGCTCCGCCTTCCCCGGCTCCGAGGTGCGCGAGATGGAGGTCAAGGGCCGCAACCTGGCCGAGGGCATCCCGCGCAGCTTCACGATCTCGTCCAACGAGATCCTGGAGGCGCTCACCGAGCCGCTCAACCAGATCGTGTCCGCGGTCAAGATCGGCCTCGAGCAGACCCCGCCCGAACTAGGTGCCGACATCGCCGAGCGCGGCATGATGCTGACTGGCGGCGGCGCCCTGGTGCGCGACCTCGATCGTCTGCTGATGGAAGAGACCGGCCTGCCGGTGGTCGTGGCCGAGCAGCCGCTGACCTGCGTCGCGCGCGGCTGCGGCATGGCGCTCGACAAGATGGACAAGCTCGCCTCCATCTTCACGTCCGAGTGACCTTCTCCGGCCCCGGCCTGTGCGCCGGGGCGCGTTTCCCCTCCCCACCTGACGGCCCTGGTTCGTAGCGGATGTCTCTCGTCGGCCATCAGCCTCCTCCCATCTTCCGGCGCGGCCCGGCACCGCTGGCACGCCTGTTCGTGTTCGTCGCGCTGTGCCTCGCGTTGCTGGTGGCCGACCTGCGCTTCCGCTACCTCGAGGTGCTGCGCAACGCGCTGTCGGTGGTCACCTATCCGCTGCAGATGGCGGCGTCGACGCCGGCGGACGTGGTGCGCAACGCCTCGCGCTACTTCGGCACCCTGGTCGACGTGCAGCTCGAGAACGCCGACCTGCGTCGCCACCAGCTCGGCGCCGGCGAACGTCTGCTTCGTTTCGAGCAGCTCGAGCAGGAGAACCAGCACCTGCGCGAGCTGCTGCAGATGTCGCAGCGCGTGCAGACGAAGAGCATCGCCGCGGACATCCTCTACAACGCACCCGACCCCTTCGCGCGCAAGGTGATCCTCGACCGCGGCACGCAGCAGGGCGTGGAGGCCGGTCTCGCGGTGGTCGACGCGAACGGCGTGATCGGCCAGGTCACCCGCGTCCATCCGGTGCAGTCCGAGGTCACCCTGCTCACCGACCGCAACCAGTCCATTCCGGTCAGTGTGGTCCGCAACGGCGTGCGCGGCGTGCTCTACGGCGTCGGCCGCGGCATGCTCGAGATGCGTCACGTGCTCGCCGAGGTGGACATCCAGCCTGGCGACCGCCTGGTCACCTCGGGCCTGGACGGCATCTTCGTTCCCGGCCTGCCGGTGGCCACGGTGACCCGGGTCGATCGCGACCAGGACGCGTTCGCGCGCATCGAGTGCGAGCCGCTGGCGGCGATCGAGCGCAGCGTGCAGGTGCTGGTGATCGGGCGTGCCGCGTATCCGCCGCCCCCGCCGCCGCCCGAACCCGCGGGAGGACGCTGAACCGTGCACCCGACCAACCGTTCCAGCCGCATCCTGCAGCCGGTCAAGCTGTGGTTCGTTTATCTGAGCCTGTTTGCGGCGCTCGGCCTGGAGTACATCCCGACCGGACGCACGCCCGGCCTGCCCGACTGGGTGGCGCTGGTGCTGGCCTTCTGGTGCGTGCGCGAGCCGCTGGCGATCGGCATGGGCGCAGGCTTCGCCTTCGGTCTGCTGGTGGACGTCGGCCTCGGCGCGGCGATGGGGCAGCACGCGCTGGCCTACGTCGTGCTCGCCTACCTGGCCAATGCGCTCGCCCGTCGCGTGCTGTGGTTCCCCGCCTGGCAGCAGGCCTTGCATGTGTTGCCGCTGCTGCTGCTCGCGCAGGCGATCATGATGCTGGTACGCCTGCTGGCGGGAGCGGAGTTTCCCGGCTGGTCCTACTTCCTGTCGAGCTTCAGCAGCGCGCTGCTGTGGACGCCGCTTTCCTTCCTGCTGTTGCTGCCGCAGTACCAGCCGGACGAACGCGATGACAACCGACCGATCTGAGGCGGGCGGGCGATGACCGAGTTTCGCGCGCCTGCGGCCGAGCTGGCCCGCTTCCGGCTTCGCGTCGTGGTGGCGGCGGTGTTCGTGTTCGTCTGCTTCGGCCTGCTCGCGGCGCGCTTTCATCACCTGCAGGTCAAGCGCCACGACTACTTCCTCACCCGTGCCGAGGACAACCGCATCGCGCTGCTGCCGGTGGTGCCGCACCGCGGCACCATCGTCGACCGCAAGGGGGTGGTGCTGGCGCGCAACTACGCCACCTACACGATCGAGATCACGCCCTCGCAGGTGCGCGACCTCGACGCCACCCTCGACGAGCTTTCCAGCCTGCTGCCGCTCGATGCCCGCGACCGTCGCCGCTTCCGCAAGCTCTACGAGGAGAGCCGCAACTTCGAGAGCGTGCCGCTGCGCAGCCGACTCACCGACGAGGAGGTCGCGCGCGTGGTCTCGCAGCGCTACCGCCTGCCCGGCGTGGATGTGAAGGCGCGCCTGCTGCGCGACTACCCGCAGGGCAGCACCGCCTCGCACGTGATCGGCTACATCGGCCGCATCACCGAGCGCGACGTCGAGCGCATCGAGGAAGCCGGCAATGCGGCCAACTATCGCGGCACCCTGCACATGGGCAAGGCCGGCCTCGAGCAGTCCTACGAGCACGAGCTGCACGGCACCACCGGCTTCGAGCAGGTCGAGGTCAACGCCGGGGGGCGCGCGGTGCGCGCGCTGTCGCACACGCCGGCGGCACCGGGCAACGACCTCGAGCTGACCCTCGACATCGAGCTGCAGAAGGTGGCCGAGAAGGCCTTCGGCGATCGCCGCGGCGCGCTGGTCGCGATCGAGCCGGCCACCGGTGGCGTGCTTGCCCTGGCCTCGATGCCGACCTACGACCCCAACCTCTTCGTCGACGGCATCTCGACCCAGGACTGGAAGGCGCTCAACGATTCGCCCGACCACCCGATGCTGCACCGCGCGATCTATTCCACCTATCCGCCCGGCTCCACCTTCAAGCCCTTCATGGCGCTCGCCGGCCTCGAGACCGGGAAGCGCACCACGAAGCAGGCCCTGTACGACGTCGGCTACTTCCAGTTCGGCGGCCACCGCTTCATGGACGACAAGATCGGCGGCCACGGCATGGTGGATCTGCACAAGTCGATCGTGGTGTCGTGCAACACCTATTACTACCAGCTCGCCAACGACCTCGGCATCGACGGCATCGCGGGCTTCATGGCGCCCTTCGGCTTCGGCGAGCGCACCGGGATCGACCTGCCGGGCGAAGCGACCGGCATCCTGCCTTCGCCGGAGTGGAAGCGGACTCGCTTCAAGAAGCCCGAGCAACAGCGCTGGTATGCCGGCGAGACGATCTCGGTCGGCATCGGCCAGGGCTACAACGCCTACACGCCGCTGCAGCTCGCCAACGCGCTCGCGGCGCTGGTCAACCAGGGGCGCCTGTTCCGCCCCCACGTGGTCAAGTACGTGGTCGATTCGCGCACCGGCGAGCGGCGCGCGGTCGAGCCCGAACCACTGCGCGAGATTCCGCTGCGGGACGCGCACCTGAAGGCGGTGCTCGACGCCATGGTCGACGTCAACCGCACGGGCACCGGCAAGCGCGCCTTCAAGGGGGCGCCCTACACGGTCGGCGGCAAGACCGGGACTGCGCAGGTGTTCTCGCTGCGCGGTCAGCGCTATGTCGAGGGCCGCGTGCGCGAACGCCTCCGCGACCACTCCTGGTTCGTCGCCTACGCTCCGGCCGAGAACCCCAAGATCGCGCTCGCGGTGCTGGTCGAGAACGGCGGTTTCGGCGCCCAGTCGGCGGCGCCGATCGCTCGCCAGGTGATCGACTACTACCTGCTCGACCAGCGCGCCGGCGCGCCGGCCGCCGAGGACGAGGAGGGGGCCGAGAGCGAGGAGGCCGCAGAGGGCAGCGGCGACGCGCTGCCCGCCTCGCGCGCCGTCGAGCCCGCGGCACCGCAGGAGGCGCCGCCCGCGCCCGTGCCGTCGCGCCCGACCACCCCGCCCGCCGCGGTGCCCGCGCCGCAGCCCGCCGCGGCGAGGAACGCGCGATGAACGACAACCGCTTCAACCCGCTCGCTCTCGTCCTCGGCTTCCTGCGTCCGCTCGACCCCGTGCTGATGCTGGTGCTGGCCACCCTGCTCGGCTACGCCCACGTGCTCATGCAGAGCGCCTCGCCCGAGCGGCTCGACTCGCAGATCACCCACATCGGCATCGCGCTCGCCGGCATGTGGGTGCTCGCCTGGCTCAAGCCGCAGCGCCTGCTGTCGATGGCGGTGCCGCTCTACCTGCTCGGGGTGGTGCTGCTGATGGCGGTGGAACTGTTCGGCGAGGTCTCCAAGGGGGCGCAGCGCTGGCTCGATGTCGGTGTGGCGCGCATCCAGCCCTCGGAGCTGATGAAGATCGCGATGCCGCTGATGCTGGCCTGGTTCTTCCAGATACGCGAGGGCCACACCCGCTTCATCGACTTCCTCCTCGCCGGCGCCCTGCTGCTCGCCCCGGTGGGCCTGATCCTGATCCAGCCCGACCTCGGCACCAGCCTGCTGGTCGCCGCCTCCGGCCTCTATGTGATCTATTTCGCCGGCTTGTCGTGGAAGCTGTTGATCCCGCTGGTGGTGGCGGTGGTGATCGGACTGGGCTCAATCGTCGCCTTCGGCGATACGCTCTGCCAGCCCGAGGTCGACTGGCAGGTGCTGCGCGAGTACCAGAAGCAGCGCGTGTGCACGCTGCTCGATCCCACCCGCGACCCGCTCGGCAAGGGCTTCCACATCATCCAGTCGACGATCGCGATCGGCTCCGGCGGGCTTACCGGAAAGGGCTGGATGGACGGCACCCAGACCCATCTCGCCTTCCTGCCGGAGCGTCACACCGATTTCATCTTCGCCGTGCTCGCCGAGGAGTTCGGGCTCGTCGGCGCGCTGCTGCTGCTGGCGGTCTATGTGCTGCTGCTGCTGCGCGGCTTCCACATCGCCGCGAATGCACCCACCCACGCTTCGCGCCTGCTCGCCGGCGCGATCACGATGATCTTCTTCACCTATGCCTTCGTGAATATGGGCATGGTGAGCGGCATCCTGCCCGTGGTGGGGGTGCCGCTACCCTTCATCAGCTACGGCGGAACCGCGCTCGTCACGCTCTGTCTGGGTATCGGCATCCTCATGAGCATCCAGCGCAGCCGCTTCGTGGACAAGACCTGAGAAGGCGCAGACCAACGATGACCCACGCTTCCGCCACCGTCCCGATCCGCCCCCGTGGCGCCTTGGCGCGCCGTGCCCTGGCCGCTGCCAGCCTCGCCTGCGCCGCCGTGCTGCTGTCGGCCTGTGGCTCTGCACCCAGGCGCGAGGAGCCGGTCGCCGAGGTGCCGGCGCAGGCGACGACGCCGGGACGCAGCCCCGCGCGCCGTGGTGGGGGCTACTACAAGGACGATGGCCCGGAGGACGAGATCCCAGACAACCTCGACGCGATCCCGGACGCCGAGCCGCGCGACGAGCCCCTGCACCGCTTCGCCAACCGTCCCTACCACGTGATGGGGCAGAGCTTCGTCCCTGCCACGGCAGTGCGCACCTTCCGCCAGCGCGGCCACGGCAGCTGGTACGGTCGCCGCTTCCACGGCAAGCCGACCTCGAGCGGCGAGCCCTACGACATGTACGCGATGACGGCCGCGCATCCGACGCTGCCGATCCCGAGCTATGCGCGCGTGACCAACCTCGCCAACGGCCGCTCGGTGGTGGTGCGGGTCAATGACCGCGGCCCCTTCCTGCGCGGCCGGGTGATCGACCTCTCCTATGCCGCAGCGCATAAACTCGGCTATATCAACAGCGGCAGCGCCGAGGTCGAGGTCGAGCAGATCCTGCCCGGCGAGGCGCCGCTGGTGGTCGCGGCACGCCCGGTGCCGCCGTTGCCCGCGCGCGCCAACGAGGGCCTCGTCCCCGGCGCCGGACCCGCTACCGGAATGAAGCCGCTCACCCCCCTGTCGGTGGCGCAGGCCCCGCTTGCCGTGCAGGTCGCGAGTCCGGTACAGCCGGTCGATACGGCGATCGCCCTCGCCCCGCCCGAGTGCGAGGACGAACCCGCCTGCGGCGCTGCGGGTGGACTCGCGCCACCAGTGGCTTCGGCCAGTGCGGGCATCTTCCTGCAACTCGGCGCGTTCTCCTCGTATGCCAACGCCGAGGGTTTCCGCGACACGGTGCGCAGCCAGGCCTCGAACCTGGCCGAGCGTTTCGAATTGTTCACCGATGGCGAACGTTTCCGTCTCCATGCCGGTCCCTATGACACGGTCGAGGAGGCACGCGATGCCGCAGCCCGCATGGGCAGCGTGCTGAAGCTCAAGCCCTTCGTGGTGGTGCGCTGAGCCTGGCGCACCGCGCCCGGGTTGCAACAAAGGCTTTCCATTTTTGGCCCGTCCCCGGGCGGCGCCTATAATCGGCCGTTCCTTTTTCCGTCTCCCCAGGTTTTTCCGATGCGTTTCCTGATTGCCGTACTCGTCTCGCTGTTCTCGCTGTCCGCGCTCGCGCAGACGGTGCCGCCCCCCGCACTGGCTGCCAAGGCCTGGGCGCTGGTCGACCATGCCACCGGGCAGGTGCTCGCCGAGAAGGACGCCGACGCCCGCATCGAGCCGGCATCGCTCACCAAGCTGATGACGGCCTACATCACCTTTTCCAAGCTCAAGGAAGGCACGCTGAAGGCCGACCAGGTGGTGCCGGTGTCGACCACGGCCTGGCGGATGGAAGGCTCGCGCATGTTCATCGAGCCGAACAAGCCGGTCAGTGTGGACGAGCTGATCCGTGGCGTGATCGTGCAGTCGGGTAACGATGCCTGCGTGGCCCTCGCCGAGACGATCGCCGGCAGCGAGGAGGCCTTCGCCGCGCTGATGAACCGTGAGGCGCAGCGCCTGGGCATGACCAACACCCATTTCACCAATTCGACCGGCCTGCCCGATCCGCAGCTCTACACCAGCGCGCGCGACCTCGCCCTGCTGGCGAGCGCGATCATCCGCGACTTTCCCGAGTACTACAGCCTGTACTCGCTCAAGGAGTACACCTACAACGGCATCAAGCAGCCCAACCGCAACCGCCTGCTCTACATGGATCCCTCGGTCGACGGCATGAAGACCGGCCACACCAGCAGCGCCGGCTACTGCCTGGTGTCCACCGCCCGCCGCGGCGAGCGCCGCCTGATCTCGGTGGTGCTCGGTGCCGCCTCGGACACCGTGCGCGCGCAGGAGTCGCTCAAGCTGCTCAACTTCGGCTACCAGTTCTACGAGACGGTGAAGCTCTACTCCGCCGAGGAGGCGCTGTCGCAGTTCCGTGTCTGGAAGGGCAAGCTCAACGAGCTGCCGGTGGGCTTCACGAAGGACTTCGCGCTCACCGTGCCCAAGGAGGCCGCCAACAAGATCCAGGTCAGCCTGGAGAGCCGTCAGCCGCTGGTGGCGCCGCTGCAGCGCGGCCAGGAGGTCGGCACGCTGACCGTCGCGGTCGACGGCAAGCCGCTCGGCCAGTATCCCGTGGTCGCGCTGCAGGATGTCGAGGTGGCGGGTTTCTTCGGCCGCCTGTGGGACGCGATCGTGATGTTCTTCAAGAGTCTCTGAGCCCTTTACCGCAATCGCCGCGCGCCCCGCGTCCTCGTGTCGCCCGGCGCGCTGGCGGGTGGTGCACCGAGAATGCGCCCCGACAACCAGGAATCGACGAATACGGTGATGAGCCATGGCTGACCAGCAGGACGCGCAGACGCGCCAGAGCCTGATCGAATATCCCTGCGACTTTCCCATCAAGGTGATGGGCGTGCGGGTGGATGGTTTCGCCCAGGCGGTGATCGAGGTCGTGCTGCGCCATGCGCCCGACTTCGAGCCCGCCGGCGCCGAGATGCGGCCCTCGAGCAAGGGCAACTACCTCGCGGTGACCTGCACCTTCCGCGCGGTGTCGCAGATGCAGGTGGATGCGCTGTACCGCGAGCTCACCGCACACCCGATGGTCAAGGTGGTGCTGTGATCGTCAAGCGCCTCGGCCTGGTGGAGTACGCGCCGGCGCTCGAGGCGATGCGCGTGTTCACCGCCGCGCGCGGGGTGGACACGCCCGACGAGATCTGGCTGCTGCAGCACCCGCCCGTCTATACGCTGGGGCAGGCCGGCAAGCCCGAGCACCTGCTGCAGAACCCTGCCGACATCCCGCTGGTGCGGATCGATCGTGGCGGGCAGATCACCTACCACGGCCCCGGCCAGCTGGTGGCGTACCTGTTGCTGGACCTGCCGCGCCGCAGGCTGAAGGTGCGGGAGCTGGTGTTCCTGATGGAGCAGGCGATCATCGACACCCTGGCCGACCATGGCATCGAGGCCGAGCGCAAGGATGGCGCGCCGGGCGTCTATGTCGCCGGCGACAAGATCGCCGCACTCGGCCTGCGCGTGCGCAACGGCTGCAGCTACCACGGCCTGGCGATCAACGTGGATGCCGACCTCGCGCCCTTCGGCTGGATCAACCCCTGCGGCTATGAGGGGCTGAAGACGATCCGCATGAAGGACTTCGGCATCGATGCCGGCGTGGACGCGGTCGGCGAGCGCCTGCTCGGGCACCTGCAAGCCCTGCTTCCCCCCATCGTCACTGCCGATGCGGCGGATCAGCCTGCGGGGGCTGCCGCGGGCCCGCGCGCCGGGCCATAATCCGCCACCGGAGCCGCAGAGCTCCACCGCCCGAGCCGATCGCTCCCGCCCTTCCTCCAGCCCTTTTCCCACCCGGAAACCCACAGAGATCCGCGAACATGGAAACCCCCGCTCGCAAGCAGCGCGGCGCCGACAAGACCGCCCGCATCCCGATCAAGATCGTCCCCGCCGAACGCCTCAAGAAACCCGACTGGATCCGCATCAAGCTCGGCGCCGGCATGGAGGCCGAGCGCTTCAACGAGATCAAGGCCACGCTGCGTGACCACAAGCTGCACACGGTGTGCGAGGAAGCCTCCTGCCCGAACATCCACGAATGCTTCGGCAAGGGCACGGCGACCTTCATGATCATGGGCGACATCTGCACCCGGCGCTGCCCCTTCTGCGACGTCGGCCACGGCCGCCCCGAGCCGCTCAACCCCGATGAGCCGCGCGACCTCGCCAAGACCATCGCCGCGATGCGGCTGAACTACGTGGTGATCACCTCGGTGGACCGCGACGACCTGCGCGACGGCGGCGCCCAGCACTTCGTCGACTGCATCCGCGAGACGCGCGCCGCCTCGCCGAGCACCCGCATCGAGGTGCTGGTGCCCGACTTCCGCGGCCGCATGGAGATCGCGCTCGACATCTTCGACGCCGCCCCGCCCGACGTCATGAACCACAACCTCGAGACCGTGCCGCGCCTGTACAAGCAGGCGCGCCCGGGCTCGGACTACGCCTGCTCGCTCGAGCTGCTCAAGCAGTTCAAGGCGCGCCACCCGGACGTGGCGACCAAGTCGGGCCTGATGGTGGGCCTGGGCGAGACCGACGACGAGATCCTCGAGGTCATGCGCGACCTGCGCGCGCACGACGTCGAGATGCTCACCATCGGCCAGTACCTGCAGCCCTCGGGCGGCCACCTGCCGGTGCTGCGCTACGTGCATCCGGACACGTTCAAGATGTTCGAGACCGAGGCGCTGAAGATGGGCTTCAGGAACGCCGCCTGTGGCCCGATGGTGCGCTCGAGCTACTGGGCCGACCAGCAGGCGCATGGCGCCGGGGTGGTGTGATCATGGCCGAGGGTCGGATCGGGATCGTTCCGGCGCTCATCCTGGCCGTCGGCATCGGCTTCGCAGGCATGCAGGTGGCGGGAGGCATCGAGCGCTTCCGCATGGCGGAGCGCACCCTCACCGTGAAGGGCCTGGCCGAGCGTGACGTGAAGAGCGACTTCGCGGTGTGGACCGTCCCCTTCCGCCGCGCGGAGAACGACTTCGGCAGCGTACAGCAGGCCCTGACCGCCGACCGCGAGCGCGTGGTCGCCTTCCTGCGCGAGCAGGGTTTCAGCGACGACGAGATCGAGGTGCGGCCCTTGCAGGTGCAGGATCTGCTGGCGCGCGAGTACGGCTCGGACCGCGTGGCCCTGCGCTTCACCGGGCAGGGGCAGGTCGTGGTCAAGTCGGCCCGCGTCGATCTCGTGGCCGCGGCGTCGAATCGGGTCGATCCGCTGGTCGAGGCGGGCGTGCAGCTGGGCGGTGATGGCAGCGACGGCACGCCGCGCTACCAGCTGCGCGGCTTCAACGACATCAAGCCGATCCTGCTCGAAGAGGCGACCCTGAGCGCGCGCGAACTGGCCAGCAAGTTCGCGGCCGATGCGGGCGCGCGCCTGGGCCCCTTGCGCAGCGCAAACCAGGGCGCGATCCGAATCACCGACGACGACGACTCCGACATGGACACGTCGCGCACGATCGGCAAGCGCCTGCGCGTGGTCAGCACCTTCCAGTTCGGCCTCGAGTAGGGCGCGCCGCGCGGCCCGCACACGCGCTGCCGAATCGTGGCGGCGGGCGCGGGAGACGCCGGGCACGCCCCGCCCGGCTCATGCACGCCGCCGCTGGACGATCAGGGGCAGCCCTTGCACCCGTCCGTCTGCGCGTTGAGGAAGATCGCCTGGTCCAGGTTGGCGCCGGTGAGGTCGGCGTTGCTGAGTTGCGCGCGGGTGAAGTTGGCGCCCTGCAGGTTGGCGCCGGCGAAGGAGGCGCCCGAGAGCTTGGCGGCACGCAGGTTGGTGCGAGTCAACTCGGCGCCGTCGAAGCGGCTGCGCTCGGCGCGCGCGTTGGTCAGGTCGGCGCCGCCGAGCTGGGCGGCGGAGAGATTGGCGTCGTGGAGATCGGCATTCTGCAGGATCGCGTTGCGCAGGTCGGTTTTCTCGAGGCTGGCGCCGGTCAGGCGTGCGCCGCGCAGGTTGGTGCGCAGCATCGAGGCGCCGTCGAGCGTCGCGCCCGCCATCTCGGCCTGGGAGAAGTTCGCCTCGTTCAGCGTGGCGCCGCGCAGGTTGGCGCCGGAGAGGTCGGAGCGGGTGAACTGCGAATTGGCCAGGTTCACCCCTTCCAGGTTCGCCCCGTTCAGGTTCAGGTTGGTGCACAGGGTGCCGCGGCGGATGTCGCAGCCACCGATGTTGCCGGCGCGCTGGGCGTGGGCGGGCGGGAGCAGGGCGAACAGGAGACTGGCCGACAGAGCGGCGTACAGCGTGGTGCGGAGCGTTGGCATGGGGTGCGTGGGCTTTCCTGTCAGGCGGGTTCGGCGAGGAGCTGGTCGAGCAGGCCATGCAGCTTGTCGAAGTCGGGTTCGCCAAGGATCTTCTGCACGATCTGGCCGCGCTTGTCGAGGATGTAGCTGGTCGGGGTCAGGCGCACGCCCTCGAAGCCACGCGCGATGCTGCCGTCGCGGTCGAGCACGAAGGTGAAGGGCAGGGGATTGCGCTCGACGAAGGCGGCGACCTGGGCGGGCGGGTCGTAGTCCATCGCCACCGCCACGGTCCGGTAGCCGCGCGCCTCGAACTTCTCCTGGGTCGCCTTCAGCGCCGGCATCTCCTTGATGCAGCTGGTGCAGGTGGTGGCCCAGAAGTTCACCAGCACCACCTTGCCGCGCAGGTCGGCGGTGCGAAAGCTCTGTCCCTGCAGCGTGGAGAAGGCCACGTCGGGCGCGGCCGGCTTCTGCGTGAATACGAAAAAGCCGGCGACGGCGAGGACGAGGACCGCGACGGCGGCGGCGATCTTGAGCTTCATGACAGGGTCCGGAACGGTTGAAGTGCGCGGCGGCAGGCGCTTTGCGGGCGATTTTGAGCGAGCCACCCGGGCTTGTCACTCTTGCGTTATCCGACAGACGCTGTCTGCAAAGGTGCCCGGCTTGCTAGACTGGATCCATCAGGACGCCGCGACCAAGGTCCCGGCCCCGTTTTTTGCCCCCGTTCAAGCCGAGGTAAGCCCGCAATGACCAACCCGCCCGTGTTCACCTGGAGTGACCGTTTCCTGCTCGGGCACCGCACGATCGACGACACCCATCGCGAGTTCGTCGATTGCGTGGATGCGCTGCTGCGCGCGAGCGACGCGGAGATCCCCGCCGCGCTCGACGCCTTCGCCCGCCACGCCGAGGCGCATTTCGCGCAGGAGGACGAGTGGCTGGCTGCGCCCGATTTCCCCAACGGCGGCGAGTGCCACATCGACGAGCACGCCAAGGTGATGGCCTCGGTGCGCGAGGTGCAGGAGCTCGTCGCCAAGGGCGAGGTGGAGATCGCCCGCGAGCTCGCGCAGGCGCTGATGGACTGGTTCCCCGGGCACGCCGACTACATGGACTCGGCGCTCGCCACCTGGCTGGTGAAGAAGTCCCACGACGGCCGTCCGCTGGTGCTGCGGCGCAAGGAACACCTTTGAGCGTCGCGCCGGCCGGGCGCACGCCGCGCATCCGGCGCGGCCCGGCCGACGCCCGCCGGCCCGGACGCGCGATCGGCTAGAATCGACATCCACGCCGCCCGGCCGGGCGGCTTTGCTTTTCTGCGATCCCGCCCACGATGTCCGCCCTCCTCAACGCGCCCCAGCGCGAAGCGATCCGCTATCTCGACGGCCCCTGCCTGGTGCTGGCCGGCGCCGGCAGTGGCAAGACGCGGGTGATCACGCACAAGATCGCGCACCTGATCAACGAGTGCGGCATCAGCGCCAACAACATCGCCGCGATCACCTTCACCAACAAGGCCGCCAAGGAGATGCAGGAGCGCGTCGCCCACATCATGGGCGGGCGCGTGCCGGGCGGACTCACGGTGTGCACCTTCCACGCGCTCGGCGTGCGCATCATCCGCCAGGAAGCGAAGCATTGCGGGTTGAAGCCGCAGTTCTCGATTCTGGATGCCTCCGACACCGTGCAGATCGTGTCGGACGTCGCCGGCGACAGCGACAAGGGCATCGCCAAGCAGATGCAGTGGCAGATCTCGTCGTGGAAGAACGCGATGATCACGCCCGAGGAGGCCGCCCAGCTCGCCGACAACGAGATCGCCTCGGTCGCCGCCAGGCTCTACAAGGAGTACGAGCGCACCCTGCGCGCCTACCAGGCGGTGGATTTCGACGACCTGATCTCGCTGCCGGTGCGCCTGTTCGACGAGCACCCCGAGGTGCGCGAGCGCTGGCAGAACAAGCTGCGCTACCTGCTCGTCGATGAATACCAGGACACCAACCGCGCCCAGTACCGGCTGCTGAAGCTGCTGTCGGGCGTGCGCGGCGCCTTCACCGCGGTGGGCGACGACGACCAGGCGATCTACGCCTGGCGCGGCGCCGACGTCGAGAACCTGAAGCTGCTGCAGCAGGACTACCCCAAGCTGAAGGTGATCAAGCTCGAGCAGAACTACCGCTCCTCACGCCGCATCCTCGAAGCCGCCAACACCGTCATCGCCAACAACGCGAAGCTCTTCGACAAGCGCCTGTGGTCCGAGCACGGCCAGGGCGAGCAGATCGTCGTCACCAACTGCCGCGACGCCGAGCACGAGGCCGAGTGGGTGGCCACCAAGATCGTCGCGCACAAGTTCGAGCACCGCACCCGCTTCAAGGACTACGCCATCCTCTACCGCGGCAACCACCAGGC
>JAEUNQ010000332.1 GCA_016790365.1 Thauera sp.
CGTTCGCGAGCCGAAGGGCGCTGCGGATTCAGCGCCCTTCGGCGGCGAGCAGCGCCGCGACGTGCTCGCCGATCGCGAGCGCGGCGGTGAGGCCGGGGGATTCGATGCCGTACAGATGCACCAGCCCCGGCGTGCCGTGCACCGCCGGGCCGTCGATGCGGAAGTCGGCGTCGGGCTCGCCGGGGCCGACGATCTTCGGGCGCACGCCGGCATAGCCCGGCTGCAGGCGCTGCGCGTCCAGGTCCGGCCACCAGCGCCGGATCGCGCTGGCGAAGCGCCCCACCCGCGCGGGATCGACCGTGTAGTCCGGTGCGGCGATCCATTCCACGTCGGGGCCGAACTTCGCCTGCCCACCCAGATCCAGGGTCAGGTGCACGCCCAGCCCGCCCGGCTCCGGGATCGGGTAGATCAGGCGCGAGAACGGTGCCTTGCCCGCGTAGCTGAAATACACCCCGCGCGCGTAGTGCGCCTGCGGGGCGCGCGCGGCCGCGGGGGCTGCGATCGCGCGCCCGAGCGCGGGCGCATCCAGCCCCGCGGCATTGACCACCCGCTTCGCCTTCAACTCGGTGGCGGCCTCGCCGCCGATGCGCAGCGCGATGCCGTCGGCCTCCGCGCGGCCCTCCAGCACCGGGCTGCCGAGCGCCAGCATCGCGCCGTGGCGCTCGGCCTCGCCGAGCAGGGACAGCATCAGGCCGTGGCTGTCGACGATGCCGGTCGAGGGCGACAGCAGCGCGGCGTGGCCGGCGAGCGCCGGCTCCAGCGCGGCGAGCTCGGCGGCGTCGATGCCGCGCAGGTCGTCCACGCCGTTGGCGCGCGCGCGCTCGGCGATTGCCTGCAGCGCCGGTGCCTGCGCCGCGGCGCTGGCGACCACCAGCTTGCCGCAGCGCGCATGGCTCACCCCGTGCTGCGCGCACCAGGCGTACAGGCGCTGGCGGCCCTCCACGCACAGGCGGGCCTTGAGCGAGCCGGGCGGGTAGTACAGCCCGGCGTGGATCACCTCGCTGTTGCGTGCGCTGATGCCGGTGCCGAAGGCGGTCTCGCGCTCGATCACCACCACCTCGCGGCCGGCGCGGGCGAGGCTGTGTGCGCAGGCGAGGCCGACCACGCCGGCGCCGATCACGACGGTATCGACTCTTTCCATGGGCTTGGGACGGCTGGACGCGTGCGTGCTCGCCGGGAGGGTTGGGGAGCGGCGGTTGTAGCAGATCGGCAGCGCGCCGGGGAAGAGGGGGAATCCCCGGGATAGACCCCTGGGGTCGCCCGTGCGCAGCCGCCGCTGCGCGGGATTCGAAGGGCGCAAGTGGCGGCCGGACGCATTCGGCTATCAGGGAAAACGCGGAGCGCCGTGGTGGTGCGCTGCGGGCGAGGGTGTTGTTAAAGTGTGGCTGTCCATCGATGGGCAGATAATCGATATTTATTTAATGGAGGAGTCATCGATGAAGTCCCTGATCCGCAAGTGTGCCCTCGGTACCGTGTTCGTCGCCATGACCACGGCGGCCTCGGCCGCCACCTTCGTCAACGTGCTGACCGGCGGCACCAGCGGGGTGTACTACCCGCTCGGCGTCACCCTGTCGCAGATCTATGGCGAGATCATCCCCGACAGCAAGGTCCAGGTGCAGGCCACCAAGGCCTCCGCCGAGAACCTCAACCTGCTGCAGGCCGGCCGCGGCGAGATCGGCTTCTCGCTCGCCGACTCCGTGTCCGACGCCTGGAAGGGCAACGCCGACGCGGGCTTCACCAAGCCGCTCGACAAGCTGCGCGCGATCGCCTCGGTCTACCCCAACTACATCCAGATCGTGGCGCTGGCCGACGCCAACGTGAAGACGCTCGCCGATCTCAAGGGCAAGCGCATCTCGGTCGGCGCACCGCGCTCCGGCACGGAGATCAACGCGCGCGCCATCCTGAAGGCCGCGGGGCTGTCGTATTCCGACTTCTCCAAGGTGGAATACCTGCCCTTCGGCGAGTCGGTCGAGCTCATGAAGAACCGCCAGATCGACGTCACCCTGCAGTCGGCCGGCCTCGGCGTAGCCGCGCTGCGCGACCTGTCCGCGGCGGTGAAGGTGAACTTCGTTCCCGTGCCGGCCGAGGTCGTGGCCAAGGTGGGCGACCCCGCCTACCGCGCGGCCGCGGTTCCGGCCAACACCTACGAGGGCCAGACCGCCGAGGTGCCGACGGTGGCGATCAACAACCTGCTGGTGACCAACGACAAGGTCTCCGAGGAGGTTGCCTACCAGATGACCAAGGGCATCTACGACAACCTCGAGCGCCTCGGCAACTCGCACTCCGCCGGTCGCCAGATCCAGCTCGAGAAGGCGGTCGACGGCCTGCCGGTCCCGCTCCATCCGGGCGCCGAGAAGTTCTACCGCGAGAAGGGCCTGATCAAGTAAGCGCTCGCTCCCGCCGCCCGGGTGCGCATTGCCGCGCCCGGGCGGGTCGTGCCCCGTTTCCCTCTCCGGAACCGCCATGAGCTCCTCCGTCGATTCGCCTGTCGCCGTCGCCGGCAAGGGCCTGCTGCGCGTCGTCTTCTACAGCGCGATCCTGTTCTCGGTCTTCCAGCTCGTCACCTCGGCCTTCAGCCCGCTGTCGAGCACGGTCGTGCGTGCGCTGCACGTCGGCTTCCTGCTGCTGCTGACCTTCCTGCTCCATCCCTGGCAGGGCGGGCAGGGGCGCACCACCCTGGCGACCAAGGCCATCGGCTTCGGCGCGCTGGTGCTGTCGGGCTATCACTGGATCTACGAGGCCGACCTCGTGCAGCGCGCCGGCGAGCTCACCCAGGCCGACATGGTGGTCGGCGTGATCACGCTGGTGCTGGTGTTCGAGGCCGCGCGCCGCATCATGGGGCTGGCGCTGCCGATGATCTGCCTCGGCTTCCTCGCCTACGCCCTGTTCGGCGAGTACCTCCCGGGCGACCTCGCCCACCGTGGCTACGGCCTGGACCAGGTGGTGGGCCAGCTCGCCTTCGGCACCGAGGGCATCTACGGCACGCCGACCTATGTGTCCTCGTCCTACATCTTCCTGTTCATCCTGTTCGGCGCCTTCCTCGAGCAGGCGGGCATGATCGACCTGTTCACCAACTTCGCCCTCGGCACCGTCGGCCACACCAAGGGCGGCCCGGCCAAGGTGGCGGTGGTGTCGTCCGGCCTGATGGGCACGATCAACGGCTCGGGCGTGGCCAACGTGGTCACCACCGGGCAGTTCACCATCCCGCTGATGAAGAAGTTCGGCTACAAGCCGGCCTTCGCCGGCGCGGTCGAGGCCACCAGCTCGATGGGTGGCCAGATCATGCCGCCGGTGATGGGCGCGGTGGCCTTCATCATGGCCGAGACCATCAACGTACCCTACGTCGAGATCGCCAAGGCGGCGGCGATCCCGGCGATGCTGTACTTCTTCACCGTGTTCTGGATGGTGCACCTCGAGGCCGGCCGCGCCGGGCTGAAGGGTCTGCCCAAGGAGGAGTGCCCCGACCCCTGGGTGGCGATCCGCGAACGCTGGTACCTGCTGCTGCCGCTCGCCGGCCTGGTGTACCTGCTCTTCGCCGGCTTCACGCCGATGTTCGCCGGCATGGTGGGCCTGGCGCTGACCGTGGTGCTACTGTTCGGCAGCAGCCTGGCGCGCCATCTCAACGGGACCTCGCTGCGCCTGCTGTTCTGGATCGTGCTCGGCCTGGCCTGCTCGGCCTTCGCCAAGGTCGGGATCATCTCGGTGGTCGCCGTGGTGGCGGTGCTCGCCGTGCTGCTGGCGCCGCGTGCCGACGGCCGCGACACCCTGCGCCTGGCGGTCAAGGCCCTGGTGGACGGCGCGCTGCACGCGCTGCCGGTGGGCGTGGCGTGCGCGCTGGTGGGCGTGATCATCGGCTCGCTGACGCTGACCGGTGGCGCCACCGCCTTCGCCGGCTACATCATCCAGATCGGCGACGACAGCCTGTTCGTCTCGCTGCTGCTCACCATGCTCACCTGCCTGGTGCTCGGCATGGGCATCCCGACCATCCCGAACTACATCATCACCAGCTCGATCGCCGCGCCCGCGCTGCTCGAGCTCGGCGTGCCGCTGATCGTCTCGCACATGTTCGTGTTCTATTTCGGGATCATGGCCGACCTCACCCCGCCGGTCGCGCTCGCCGCCTTCGCCGCGGCGCCGATCGCCAAGGAGACCGGCCTCAAGATCGGCGTGCGCGCGGTACAGATCGCCATCGCCGGCTTCATCGTGCCCTACATGGCGGTGTATGCCCCCGAGCTCATGCTGCAGGGCGACAAGGGCTTCGACGCCACCTTGTACGTGGTGTTCAAGGCCTTGCTCGCGGTCACGCTGTGGGGCACCGCGGTGGTCGGCTACTTCCGCTCGCCGATGAACCCGCTCGAGCGCGTGCTCGCCTTCGTCGCCGCGTCGATGCTGGTGGTCGCGCTGCCGGTCACCGACGAGCTCGGCTTCGGGCTGGCGGCGGTGGTGATGGGCTGGCACATCTGGCGCTCGCGCGGCGCGCAGGCGCTCACCGTCTGATGGCGGTCTGCCTCGCCACCAGCCTCGCCAGCGCGGCGGTTGCCGCGAACGCCTTCACCCTGGCGTGGACGCACTCGATCGAGCGCGTGCGCTGGGAGGAGGCGTGGCGGGTGGAAGGCGAGGTGCTGGTGCTCGAGCGCGTGCGCGTGCGCGGCCACGGCGCCGGCATGGAGCCGGCGGCAGGCGCGGTGCTGCGCGACGGCGCCTGGGAGTGGCACCCGCGCACCCGCCACGCCGTGCTGCGCCTCACGCGCTCGGCCTATACCGCCGACTACGAGTGGTGTGCGGACGGCGAGCCCTGCAGGCCCCTGTCCGCGCTCATCGCCTCCGATGGCGGCGTCACCGAGCTGCGCGCCTGCCCGGCCGGCGACGCCGCGCGCTGAGCCGCCGCCGCGGCGATCCTCAGGCCAGCCCCGCGGCGCCCAGCACCGCGCCGACCAGGATCATCCAGATCGGCGCCAGCTTCGTCCGCAGCGTCACCAGCGCGGTCAGCGCGATCAGCACCAGCGCGCCGTTGCGATGCGTCGGATCGCCGACGAAGGGCAGGGCGAGCAGCCAG
>JAEUNQ010000066.1 GCA_016790365.1 Thauera sp.
CGCTCGCGGTTGCCTTCCTTGACCTTCACCTGGACGATCACGGTGTCGCCGGGACCGAACTCGGGGATGGTCTTGCCCTGCGAGACGCGGGCCATTTCTTCCTGTTCGAGTTGCTGAAGCAGGTTCATTGCAGATACTCCATCGATGTTATCGGCCTTCGCCTCTTGCGTCGGCCTGGCCGCAGAGCAGGTCGCAACCTGATGCGCGCCGTTTGTCGAAGGACGCTCAGCCGCCCTGGGTTTCCAGTGCGTCCTGCGTCCCGGCTTGCTCCTGCCTGAACTCCTCAAGCAGTTTCAATTCGGTCTTGCTCAATGGCCGCGTCCCGAGCAGGTCGGGCCTGCGCAGCCAGGTGCGGCCGAGCGACTGCTTCAGCCGCCAGCGGCGGATCGCCGCATGGTTGCCCGACAGCAGCACCTCGGGCACCTTTTCGTCTTCGTACAGCTCCGGCCGCGTGAAGTGCGGACAGTCCAGCAGCCCGTCGGCGAAGGAGTCCTCCTGCGCCGAGCCGGCGGTGTTCAGTGCGCCGGGCAGCTGGCGCACGATCGCGTCGAGCAGCACCATCGCTGGCAACTCGCCGCCCGACAGCACGAAGTCGCCGAGCGACAGTTCCTCGTCGACCTCGCGGTCGATCAGGCGCTGATCCACACCTTCGTAGCGCCCGCACAACAGCACCAGCGCGGGCTCGGCGGCGAGTTCCAGCACCACCTGCTGCTCCAGCCTGCGCCCCTGCGGAGACAGGTAGATCACCCGCCCGCTGCGCCCGAGCGCGGCTTCCTGCGCCGCACGTGCGGCGCGAATCGCCTGCGTCAGCGGCTCGGCCAGCATCACCATGCCGGGACCTCCGCCGTAGGGGCGGTCGTCCACCGTGCGATGCGGATCGCTGGTGAAGTCGCGCGGGTTGTGGAACCCGAGCGCGTACAGCCCGCGGTCGATCGCCCGCCGCGTGATGCCGCTGCCGGTGAGCGCGGCGAACATCTCCGGGAAGAGGGTGATCACGTCGTATCGACGCGGACCGCCCTGAACGCCCGAGGGGCTCGCCTGCTGCGTGTCGCCTTGCGGGATGTGCGGATTCACCGGCCGTCCACAGTCCCGTGTTACCAGTCTTTCTGCCAGGCGACCCGGATGCACCGGGTGGCCAGGTCGACGTCGAGCACATAGGCGGCGACGAAGGGGATCAGGCGTTCGACCGCCTCCTCGCCTTCGCCTTCCCGTACCTGCAGAACGTCGTGCGCGCCGGTCGAGATCAGACCCGCGACCGCGCCCAGCGCTTCGCCCGCCTCGTTCTCGACCGCCAGGCCGACGAGGTCGCCCCAGTAGTACTCGCCCTCGGCGGGCATGGGCAGTGCCTCGCGCGGCGCGCCGATGTACAGGCCATCGACGGCCTCGGCCGCGCCACGGTCGGCCACCTCGGCCAGCGCGGCCACCAGCCCCTTGCCGTGCGGCCGGCAGGCCGTCAGCGTGTATTGCTTCCACTCCGCGTCGGGCGCGTCGTCGTCGCTGCACAGCCACCAGTGCGACATCTTCCGCCACGAGGCGGGGTCGTCACCGAAGGGGTGGATCTTGATCCAGCCCTGAACGCCAAAAGGGGCGACGATGCGCCCCAGTACGATCATGCGCCGCTCGGCCGCTGATCGAGGTCGGTCAGGCCGCAGCCGTGCCGGCCTGCTTGACCAGGCGGGCGACGGTCGGCGACAGCTGCGCGCCGTTCTGCTGCCAGTAGGCCAGGCGCTCGGCGTTGATCACGAGACCTTTCTCGGCGCCCGAGGCGATCGGGTTGTAGAAGCCGACGCGCTCGATGAAGCGGCCGTCGCGGCGGTTGCGCGAATCGGCAACGACCATGTTGAAGAACGGGCGCTTTTTGGCGCCACCACGGGCAAGGCGAATGACGACCATCTGGATGTTCCTGATCGGTGGATGCGAAAAACCGCGGATTATAGGGGAGTC
>JAEUNQ010000071.1 GCA_016790365.1 Thauera sp.
GCATGCAGGGCCTGCTCGACATCACCTGGAACCGCGGCAACGTCACCGTGCTGCTGCTCGACAACCGCGCGGTGGGCATGACCGGCGGCCAGGACAACCCCGGCACCGGCCGCGACATCCACGGCGAGAGCGCGCAGCGGGTCGACTTCGCCAAGCTGTGCGAGGCGCTCGGCGTCAAGAAGGAACGCATCCACACCCTCGACCCCTACGAGCTGCCGACGCTGTTCAAGACGCTGCGCGAGGAGATCAAGGTGCCCGAGCCCTCGGTGATCATCACCGACCGGCCTTGCGTGCTGATCGACGACTACAAGCCGACCCAGCCCTACAAGGTGATCGCCGACAAGTGCACCGGCTGCGCCAACTGCATCGACGTCGGCTGCCCGGCGATCCACGTCACCCGGCGCGAGACCGAGGTCAAGCCCTCGGGCAAGGAAGTCCAGCTCGCCTTCGTGCGCATCGAGACCTCGGCCTGTACCGGCTGCGGCCTGTGCGTGCAGCCGTGCGCGCCGGAAGCCATCGTCCACGCCCTGCCGGAGCATCCGGTGAAGTTCCTGCACGCCAAGATCTGAGGAGCCCGCAATGACCATCACCAACATCGCCGTTTGCGGCATCGGCGGCCAGGGCGTGATGACCGCCACCGAGATCCTCGCCGAGGCGGCGCTGTCGCTCGGCTTCGACGTCAAGAAGACCGAGGTCGCCGGCATGAGCCAGCGCGGCGGGGTGGTGACCTCGCACCTGCGCTTCGGTCCCCAGGTGCTGTCGCCGCAGATCATGCCGGGCGAGGCCGACCTGCTGGTCGGCTTCGAGGCCGCCGAGGCGCTGCGTTGGGCGCACATGCTGAAGCCGGGCGGGGTCGCGCTGGTCAACCAGGGCCGCTTCGTGCCGCCGGTGGTGACCATCGGCCTGTACGACTACCCGACGGACCCGATCGGCGAGATGCGCAAGCTCGGCCTCGCGGTGTTCGACTTCGACGCCAGCGCGCTGGCGATGCGGCTCGGCAACATCCGCCTGGGCAACACCGTGATGCTGGGCGCGATGTCGGACCGCCTGCCGTTCCCGGCCGACGTGTTGCGCAACGCGGTGCTCGAGCGCTTCGGCACGCGCAAGCCCGAACTGCTGGAACTCAACCGCCAGGCCTTCGAGCTCGGCCGCGCCGCGGTCGCCGAGCCGGCGCCCGCCCAGGCGATTGCCTGAGCGCTCCTCGGAGCCTTACGCCTTCGGCGGCAGGTGGCCGAGGGCGCGCGAGATCTCGTCCGCGGTCTCGCGGACCAGCGGTGCCCAGTCGGGGTTGAAGCGTTCGGACGGGGTCGATAGCGACAGCCCGGCGATCAGTTCGCCGCTGTCGTCGCGGATGCCCGCGGCGATGCAGCGCACGCCGGCTTCGACCTCGTCGAGGTCGAAGGCGACGCCGTGGCGGCGCACCCGGTCGAGTTCCTTCTCCAGCGCTGGCAGCGCGGTGATCGAGGCCGGGGTGGACGCGGGCAGGGTGGTGCGGCGGGCGTAGTCGCGGATGCGCTCGAGGCCGTCCTCGACCAGGAAGAGCTTGCCGGTGGCGGTGGTGTGCAACGGTGCACGCGCGCCCACGATGTGCACCACGCGCACCGAGGAGCGTCCGCTCGACGTGCGCTCGACGTACACGATCTCGTCGCCGGCGCGTACGCCCAGATTCACGCTCTCTCCGGTGGCTGCGTGGAGTTTCAGCATGTAGGGCATCGCGGTCTCGCGCAGCGAGATGCGCGACTTTACCAGGCTGCCGAGCTCGAGCAGGCGGATGCCGAGACGGTAGGAGCCGGCGTCCGAGCGCTCGACGAAGCCACTGTGCGTCATCGCGCCGAGGATGCGGTGCGCGGTCGATGGGTGCAGCCCGGTCTCGATCGCGAGTTGCTTGAGCTGAACCGGGTCGGCGTGTTCAGCGAGCACGTCGAGCAGCTTCATCATGCGTTCGATGACCTGGATCGAGGTCTTGCCTTCGGCACTTGGGGCGGATTCGGTCTTCTTCGGCTGCACGGCGTGTTGGTGAAAGATCTGGCCGTTGCCGGGCTTGGCAACAGGTCCCGATCAATGGTACCCGTGCGATCCGATTTCGCCTAGTGAAATCGGCCGCCGTTTGGTGGGGGTGTACATCACCGATATACTTTGTCCGGAATGGGCCCAGCGATGGGCTGCGGCGGGTCGTCCGGCTTCGCGTGGCCAGTGACGCCTCCTTTATCCAAGATGCCCCAGGAACCCCCGATGAGTCTCGCCCTGATCGTGCTGCTGCCCTTCATCGGTGCGCTCTTTCCGGTGCTGATGATCCGCGCCGGGCGCAGCGCCTGCGCGACCACCGCCTTCGTCTTCCCGCTGCTCGCCCTGGTGCTGCTGCTCGCGCAGGCGCCGGCAGTGTTCCGCGGCGAGGTCCTCGTCGCGGCCTGGGACTGGGTGCCCGCGCTCGGCCTGCAGGCGAGCTTCTTCCTCGACGGGCTGGGGATGTTCTTCGCCGGGCTGATCCTGGGCATCGGCCTGCTGGTGATCGTCTACGCGCGCTTCTACCTCGCCAAGGACGACCCCATGGGGGTGTTCTACAGCTACCTGCTCCTCTTCCAGGGCGCGATGGTGGGCGTGGTCCTGTCGGACAACATCCTGCTGCTGCTGGTGTTCTGGGAGCTCACCAGCCTGTCGTCCTTCCTCCTCATCGGCTACTGGAAGCACCTGCCCGAGGGCCGCCAGGGCGCGCGCATGGCGCTCACCGTGACCGGCGCCGGCGGCCTGGCGATGATCGCCGGCATGCTGATCCTGGGCGATATCGCCGGCTCCTGGAACCTTACCGACATCCTGCAGAACAAAGAGGCGATCCAGGCCTCGCCGCTGTATGTGCCCGCGCTGGTGCTGATCCTCGCCGGCTGCTTCACCAAGAGCGCACAGTTTCCCTTCCACTTCTGGCTGCCGCACGCGATGGCGGCGCCCACCCCGGTGTCGGCCTACCTGCACTCGGCGACCATGGTCAAGGCGGGGCTCTTCCTGATGGCGCGCATGTGGCCGGTGCTCGCCGGCACGCCCGAATGGTTCTACCTCGTCGCCACCACCGGCCTGGTGACCATGCTGGTGGCGGCCGGCATCGCCCTCTTCAAGGACGACCTCAAGGGCCTGCTGGCCTACTCCACCGTCAGCCACCTCGGCCTGGTGACCATGCTGCTCGGCTTCGGCACGCCGCTGGCGGCGGTGGCGGCGGTGTTCCACATCCTCAACCACGCCACCTTCAAGGCGGCGCTGTTCATGAACGCCGGCATCGTCGACCACGAGGCCGGCACACGCGACATCCGGCGCCTCGGCGGCCTGCTGCAGCTGATGCCGATCACCGCGACCATGGCGATGGTGGCGGGTGCGTCGATGGCCGGGCTGCCGCCGCTCAACGGCTTCATCTCCAAGGAGATGATGCTGCACGAGGCGGTCGACACCGCCTGGCTGGGCAACGGCTGGATCGTCGCCGCGCTGGCCACCCTGGCGGCGTGCTTCTCGGTGGCCTACTCCTTCCGCTACATCGTGCATGTGTTCTTCGGCGCCCGCCGCGACGACTACCCGCACGCGCCGCACGACCCGCCCGCAGGCATGTGGCTGCCGCCGGCGCTGCTGGTGGTGCTGGTGGTGGCGATCGGGCTCTTCCCCGACACCGTGGCCGGGCCGCTGGTGGCGGTGGTGGCGCGCGCGGTAACCGGCGGGGCGGTGATGGACTACCACCTCGCGCTCTGGCACGGCTTCACCCCGGCGCTCGGCCTGTCGGCGATCGCGGTCGCGGTCGGCCTCGGGGCGCTGCTCGCCTACCGGCGCATGCGCGCGCTCTGGCAGGGGGGGCCGCACCCCGAGGCCAAGGCGATGTTCGACGCCTTCATCGCGGGCGCGGCAGCGCTCGCACGCGGCATCACCCACGGCCTGCACAACGGCTCGCTGCAGCGCTATCTCGCCTTCGCCCTCGGCGCGTTCACGCTCGCGGGCTTCGCCGCCTTCCTCGCCGCGCCGCACGCCGCCGGCACGCGCGCGCTGCTGCCCGCACATCCGGCCGCGATCGCCGCCTGGGTGCTGCTGGTGGGCGGCTGCGCGCTCACCGTGATGCTGTTCCGCCGCCGCGTGCTGTCGGTGCTGGTGGTGGGCACGGTGGGCCTGATCGTGTGCGTAGCCTTCATCTATCTCTCCGCGCCCGATCTCGCGCTCACGCAGATCTCGGTCGAGGTCGGCACGGTCATCCTGATCCTGCTCGCGCTCTACTTCCTGCCCAAGGAGGGGCCGCAGAGCTCCTCGGTGCGCGCCGATCCTCTGCGCCACCTGCGCGACGGCGTGCTCGCGATCGTGGCCGGCATCGGCATGGCGGGGGCGAGCTGGGCGATGCTGACCCGCGACGGCAGCTCGCTGTCGCGCTACTACCTCGAGAACTCGGTGTCGGGCGGCGGCGGCACGAACGTGGTCAACGTGATCCTGGTGGACTTCCGCGGCTTCGACACCTTCGGCGAGATCACCGTGCTCGGCATCGCCGCGCTGGCGATCTACGCGCTGCTCGACGGCGCGCTGTTCGGCCGCACCGGCCGCCGCCTCGGTGCGTGGTCGCCCGACCGCCCGCAGTCGGCCGACCGCCATCCGATGATCATGGTCGTCGCCACCCGGGTGATGCTGCCGCTGGCGATGCTGGTCGGCGCCTACATCTTCCTGCGCGGACACAACCAGCCCGGCGGCGGCTTCATCGCCGCGCTGGTGGTGTCGATCGCGCTGATCATGCAGTACATGGCGAGCGGCTTCGGCTGGGCGGCGCAGCGGGTGCGGGTCAATTACCACGCGATGATCGGCCTCGGCGTGCTCGTCGCCGCAGCCACCGGCATCGCCGCGATGGTCCTCGACCAGCCCTTCCTGACCTCGACCTTCGGCCATTTCCACCTGCCGCTGGTCGGCGAGTTCGAGCTCGCCAGTGCGATGGCCTTCGACACCGGGGTCTTCCTCACCGTGGTCGGCGCGGTGATGCTGGCGCTTGCCAACCTCTCGCGCATGGGGCGGTGGACCAGCCCCTACACGATCAACACCGGCGCGATGGACGTGGATCCGCGCGCCACCTCGGGCAAGGAGCAGGGCTGATGGAGTTCCTCGTCGCCAGCGCGATCGGCGTGATGACCGCGGCCGGCATCTACATGGTGCTGCGCGCGCGCACCTTCCCGGTGGTGATCGGCCTCTCGCTGCTCACCTACGCCACCAACCTGTTCCTGTTCGCCACCGGCCGGCTGGCGATCAACCAGCCGCCGGTGATCGCCGCCGATGCGGCGGCCTACGTCGATCCGCTGCCGCAGGCCCTGGTGCTCACCGCGATCGTGATCTCCTTCGGCATGACCGCGGTGGTGGTGGTGATGGCGCTGCGCGCCTACCTCGAGACCGGCAACGACCACGTCGACCTGCCCGGCGACGCCTCGCCCGAGGCTGCCGAGGACGACTGGAAGCTGCGCGCGCGCAAACCGGCCCCGGCGCCGACGCGAGGCGGGCGCGGGGAGCGCGCATGAACCACCTGCTGATTCTCCCCATCCTGCTGCCAGCGGTGGTCGGCGCCTTGCTGGTGATCGCCGCCCGCCACGACGGCGTGCTCGCGCGCACCTTCGCGGTGGCTTCCACCGTGCTGATGCTCGGCGTGGCGGTTGCGCTGCTGGTGCTCGCGAGCGACGGGGAGGTGCGCAGCTACGCGCTCGGCGCCTGGCCGGCACCCTTCGGCATCGTGCTCGCGCTCGACCGCCTGTCCGCACTGATGCTGGTGCTCACCGCAGTGCTCGGCCTCGGCGTGCTGCTGTACGCGATCGGCGGCTGGGACCAGCGCGGCAAGCACTTCCACCCGCTCTTCCAGTTCGAGCTGATGGGCATCAACGGGGCCTTCCTGACCGGTGACTTCTTCAACCTGTTCGTGTTCTTCGAGATCCTGCTGATCGCCTCCTACGGCCTCATGGTGCATGGCGGCGGCGGGCTGCGGGTGAAGGCGGGCGTGCAGTACGTGGTCACCAACCTGGTCGGTTCCTCGGTGTTCCTGATCGCGGTGGGCATGATCTACAGCGTCACTGGCACCCTCAACATGGCCGACCTCGCGCGCATCGTGCCGCAGGTGCCGGCGGCCGATCAGGCGCTGCTGCAGACCGGCGCGGTGCTTCTGCTGCTCGTGTTCGCGGTCAAGGCCGCGCTGGTGCCGCTGCACTTCTGGCTGCCCGGCACCTATGCCAACGCGCCCGGGCCGGTGGCGGCGCTGTTCGCGATCATGACCAAGGTGGGCGCCTACTCGATCATTCGCCTCTACGTGCTCGCCTTCGGCGCCGACGCCGGAGAGGCGGCCTGGCTGGCCGCACCCTGGCTGCTGCCGGCCGGGCTGCTCACGCTGGTGCTGGGCATGACCGGCGTGCTCGCCGCGCGCAGCCTCGGCCAGATGGCCAGCTTCGCGGTGATCGGCTCGATGGGCATGCTGCTCGCCACCGTGGCGGTGTTCACCCCGCAGGCGACCAGCGCCGCGCTGTACTACCTCATCCACTCCACGCTCGCCGCCGGCGCGCTCTT
>JAEUNQ010000082.1 GCA_016790365.1 Thauera sp.
CGCCATGGAACGCATCGCGATCAATCCCCCCGAGCTCTTCAGCGGCAAGGCCTTCAGCCAGACCTTCTCGATCAGCACGCCGCAACGGCTGATCTTCGTGTCCGGCCAGGTCGACTGCGACCGCGAGGGCAAGGTGCGCAACCCCGACGACCTCGAGGCGCAGCTCGCAGGCACGCTCGACAACCTCGAGATCGCGCTGCGCGCGCAGGGCGCGAGCATGCGCGACCTGGTGCAGGTGACGATCTACGTCGTCGGCCTGCGCCCCGAGGACACCGCGCGCATCCGCGAGATCCGCTCCGCCTACTTCGACGCCGAGCGCCCGCCGGCGGTCACGCTGCTCGGCATCGAGCGCCTCGCCTTCCCCGGGCTGCGGGTCGAGATCGACATCGTCGCCGCTCAGTGACGCGAACGCCCGCTCAGCTCTTGCGCGGCGGATTCAGGAAACCGCGCAGCACGCGGGTGAGCCGCGGCATCACCACCCAGGTCATCGTCACCACGATCAGCGCGGTGAGCACCGCGGTGCGCGGCAGGAAGGGCAACGGCTGGATCCAGGGCAGCACGAACCACAGGAAGAAGGACACCGTGGGGAAGATGCCCAGCCAGGTCACCAGCGCCATGCGCGCGCGCGGCGGATGCATCGTGGCCGGCACCACCGCGGGCTCGAACCAGGCCTCGAGCCCGCTCAGCTTGCGGAACTCGGGCTCGCCTTCGGCGACCGCCTTCATGCGCTCGAGCAGCGCGCCACGTACATCGCTCATGTCCCAGGACTGGAGCTCGGCCTCCGAGGCGAAGCGGACCACGAGCTGATACTCCTCGCCCGGCGACTCCGGCGGGATCAGGTCGCCTCCCAGAAAGCCCTTGTGCTCGCGCATCTTGGCGAGCATTTCCCGCAACATCGCTTCATACGCGGCCTCGTGTCCGGGACGGGCCCGACGGCGGGCGATGCGGGTGACGCGGGCGGGAGCGGCTGCAGGTGCATTCATCGAGGACTCTCCTGTTCTGACGGGGCGGTGAAACCGGATGAGGCGCTCACCGCAGGTAGAGCGCTACTCTAACGCATTTTTCTCGAGATTTTTATAAATAATCGTGATTCGGCTTTGCCATGATCACGATCGCCCATGTGGGAGGAGCCGCAGACGAAGAACCCCGGCCACCAGAACGGTGCACCGGGGTTCTGCTCGAGACGCCGGGTTGCGACCCGCCGGGCCTTACAGCGGCATGATCAGCTTGACGATGAACTTGTCGCCCTCGAAGCGGTTCTCCGCCTTGGTCTCGTGGTTCCACTGCGCGGTGAGGTGCACGCCGCCCTTGGTCGTGTAGCTGACCGTGGGGCCGATGGCGAAAACTTCACCCTTGCGGCCCTCGGACCAGAAGGGGGTCGCGCCGATGGTCTGGCCGTTGACCTTGTCGTTCGTCGTCTGCTTCAGATAATAGCCCGACAGGCCGACGCCCCAGGGACCGAAGCGTTTGCCGACAAGGTAGTCCAGGTGGAGCTCATCGCCCGATTCGTAGGTGCCTTCGACGGGCGAGAACGGTCCAACGTAATCCTTGTTCTTGCCCTTCATGTTGTACATGATCTTCGAAGACACCTCCCAGCCGGTGTCCCCCATGTAGCTGAACGCGAACAGCGGCTCCAGGCTCCAGTAGTTGGCCCCGATGCTCTGGCGCGGCTCGCCCGACTTGTAGGCCCCGACCGGCAGGTTGATGTCGAGCCCGATCGCCCAGTGCCAGTTCTTCGAGTGCCACGACACGATGAAGGGGTCGATGGTGATGTCGCCGAGGCCGAACTTGGACTTGGAGCCCGCGCCCAGCGCCACGTCCTGATGCACCAGCGGCACGATCACGTGCCAGCCCCAGTTGCCACCCAGGATCTTGTGTTCGCTGGTGTGCACGAAGCGGAAGGCGTTGAACCAGGCATCGACGCCGGCCCCCGCAACCTTGTTGCCGCTGCCGTCGACCAGATCCCCGCTGTAGTAGCCGAAGTAGTTGATGAAATAGTTGCCCGGCGGCGGCACCGCGCCGCCCAGCCAGGTCTCGGCCCCGTTGGGGTACTGGTCGCCACCTTCCTTGGCGTGGGCGCCGCCGATCGCGAGCGCACCGAGCGCGGCCGCAGCCGCAATCTTGCTGATCTTCATCCCTTCATCTCCTCCTTGATTGGTCTTGCGACGAGTGTGCTGCTCCTGGACCGGCGCCCTCTGCGGGGCGCTCGGTGAATCTCATTCTCGCGGGTGCGCGGCCCTCAGCGTCCGAGGTCCTTCGCCGACACCCCGCCGATGCCCCAGTTG
>JAEUNQ010000261.1 GCA_016790365.1 Thauera sp.
CGCACGCGATAGCCCGGCACCGGCGTGCCGCTGGTGCCGTACTGCACGTCGCCGGCGCGGTTGGACAGGAAGATGTGCAGCATCTCGGTGGAGCCGATGCCGTCGAGGATGTCGACCCCGAGGCGCTCCTTCCAGCGCCGCCCCACGCCCTCGGGCAAGGCCTCGCCCGCCGAGGTGCACGCGCGCAGCTTCGTCATCTCGCCCGCCGTCGGACAGCCGGCATGGGCGAGCATGCCGGCGTAGAGCGTGGGGACGCCGTAGAAGATGTCGGGCTGGTGCTCGCGCAGGCGCTTGAACACCGCGTCCGGCGTGGGGCGCTCGGCCATCAGCACCGCGGTGGCACCGACCGAAAGCGGGAAGGTAAGCCCGTTGCCGAGGCCGTATGCGAAGAAGAGCTTGGCCGCCGAGAACACCACGTCCTGCTCGCGGATGCCCAGCACCCCCTGGCCATAGAGCTCGGCGGTGTGGATCAGGTTGGCGTGGATGTGCACCGTGCCCTTGGGCGCGCCGGTGGAGCCGGAGGAGTAGAGCCAGAAACAGGGATCGCTCGCATGCGTCGGCACGGCCTCGAGCTGCTCGGACTGCGTGGAAATCAGGGCATCCAGGCTGTCGTCGTCGCTGCCGCCGGCGATCACCAGGCGCTCGAGCGTCGGCACGCGGCCGAGCAGCGCGGCAAAATTGGGCAGCAGCGCCTGCGAAACCACCGCCACCCGCGCACCACTGTCCGAGAGCATGTATTCGTAGTCGCGCTCGGTAAGCAGCGTGTTCACCGCGATCGGCACCACGCCGGCCTTGATGGCGCCGAGGAACATCGCGGGAAAATCGATGCAGTCGAGGACGCACATCAGCACACGTTCGCCGCGCGCAAGGCCGAGCGTGCCGCGCAACGCGTTGCCGCAGCGGTTCGCACGCGCGGCGAGCTGGTCGTAGGTGTAGCTGCCGGCATCGTCGATGTAGACGACCTTGCCCCCTCGCCCGGCGACGAGGTTGCGACCGAGCAGGTCATCGGCCGCATTGTAAGGATCCGGAATCTCGATCCGGGGCGGCGTACAGCCGTGATCTGCCGTGCTGAGGGTGTGCATCGTCCTGTCTCCATCCTGATCCCGGACCGCCCGGACCGGCATGCATGCGGAGCGGATCGGTGCGGAAAAACCTTGACGCGATCGCCGACCGGACTGGCTGGGGTGAAGCACAACCGACCCATGAACGTGCACTAAAGTGCAGTTTTCGGCGCGACATGCAAAAGAATACCCCTAACGGCAACCATGTCAACACTGCATCGCACCAAATTCACCGGATTTACTAACTTAGATTTCATCTAAAGTGCAATATACTGCATATTGGACTATGCTGGAGACCCTCCCCGGTAAGCTGCATCGGGCGCTGCGGATGCTTTCTGGTTGACAGCGAATCGCCCGCAGCACGATAAACGCGGATCCGAGACTCACGCCCCGTCATGAACGACGAACATCTGACCCTTGAAACATCCGAGGCCCCTGCGGCACTCGCACACCCAGGCATCCGGCACGATCCGCGCAGCGATGGCGAGTTCCTCCTCGCGCTCGGCAAGCGCGTCCGCGAGACGCGGGACCGGCGCGGCCAGACCCGCAAGCAGCTGGCACGCGAGGCGGGGGTGTCGGAACGCCATCTCGCCCACCTCGAGGCCGGCGAGGGCAACGTCTCGATCGTGCTGCTGCGCCACATCGGCGACGCCCTCGGGCTGTCGCTGCCCGAGCTGTTGAGCGTCGGGGCGGAAGAGTCGGTCGAGCAGAGGCTGGTGCGGCGCATCCTCGAGCAACTGCCGCGCCACCGGCTCGAAGACGTGATCTTCAGGCTGATGCGCGACTACGGCCAGGAAGAAGCCGCGCGGCGCAACCGGATCGCCCTGATCGGACTGCGCGGCGCAGGCAAGACCACGCTCGGCAGGCGACTGGCCACCGATCTCGGCTTCCGCTTCATCGAGCTCGACGCCGAGATCGAGCGCGACACCGGCATGCCGATGGGAGAGATCTTCGCCCTCTACGGCCAGTCGGGCTATCGCCGCATCGAGCAGCGCTGCCTGCGCCGGGCACTCGACAGTGGCGAGCACACGGTGCTCGCCACCGGTGGAGGAATCGTCTCGCAGACGGAGACCTACGACCTGCTGCTGTCGCGCTGCCTGACGATCTGGCTGCGCACCTCGCCCGAAGAGCACATGCAGCGGGTGAGCGCCCAGGGCGACCTGCGACCGATGGCCGGCAGCGCCGAGGCGATGGAAGACCTGCGTCGCATCCTCGCCGCCCGCGAACCGCAGTACATGCGCGCGGACCATGTGGTCGACACGACCGGACAGAGCGAGGAAGACAGCTTTCGCGCGCTACGCAACGCCGTCGTGGATCGCGGCGGCTGAGGCACGCCGCGCGCGCGAACGCAACCCGGGCGGCCTCAACCGCCCGGTTCGAGGCCTCCGAGCGCGCCGAGCAGCGCGTCGCGAGTGACCGGCTTGATCAGGACGTCGTCGAAGCCCGCCGAGCGGAACTCCTCGAAGGCCTCGGGCACCGCATGGGCGGTATAGGCGATGATGCGAATCTTCCCGCCCCCGGGCATCGCGCGGACCCTTCGGCAGATCTCGGTGCCCGAGATCTCCGGCATGCTGAGGTCGAGCAGGACTGCGTCGATCCCGCCTGCCGCGAGCTTGGCGAGGGCATCCGCCCCCCCTGCGCTCTCCTCGGCCTCGCAGCCCAGGCGCTTGAGCCAGGCGATCGGCAACAGGCGATTGATCGGGTTGTCGTCCACGACCAGCACTTTCATCATTCCGTCCCCTTGGGCGAGCGCGGCAGCGTGAAGGTGAACACGCTGCCCTCCCCCGGCGTCGAGCGCACCGCGATCTCGCCGCCCATCAATTCCGCGAGTTCCCTGCACAAGGCGAGCCCGAGCCCCGTACCGCCGTGGCTGCGCGTCTCGAAATCGTGCACCTGGCGGAAGCGCTCGAAGATCGCCTCGAGCTGGTCGTGCGCGATTCCGCAGCCGGTATCGGCGACCTCGAACGCGCACTGCACCGAGCTCACCCGGACCCGCAGGCTCACCCGCCCGGCGTCGGTGAACTTGAGCGCATTGTGCACCAGATTGTTCAGCACCTGGACCACGCGGGTGCGGTCGCACTCCAGCACGATGCCCTCGGGAGCCTCGCACTCGAGCGCCACCCCCTTGGCCTGCGCCACCGGCCGGTAGTTCGCACAAACCTGGCCGACCACCGCCGCCAGGTCCTCGGGCGCCGACCGGATCGCCATCTGCCCTGCCTCGACGCGCGCCAGGTCGAGGATCGAATTGAGCAACTCGAGCAGGTGTCCGGAGCTGTCGAAGATCACCTTGGCGTAGCCACGCTGCTCTTCGTCCTGCGCCAGCTCCATCAACAGCTCGGCGTAGCCGATCACGCCGTTGAGTGGCGTGCGCAGCTCGTGCGACACCGAGGCGAGGAACTCCGACTTCAGCCGGTTCGCCGACTCCGCCCGCTGCTTCATCTCGTGCAGCCGCATGGAGATCCGGCGCTGGCGCTCCAGCAGCCACAGCGAGAGCGCGCAGAAGGCCGCGATGATCAGGCTCATGCCGGTGGCGAAGGCGAAATAGCCGCTCCGGCGTGTGCGGAAATCGCTCATCGCCTCCTCGGCATCCACGCCGACGGCCACGACCATCGGCAATCCGGGCAGGGTGCGATAACTGGTCAGGCGCGTGCGCCCGTCGATCGCGCTGGCAGCGAGGTAATGCCCCTGCGGCGCCTTCGCGAGCTCGGCGAAGAGCGCCGCGCGGGTGAGGTCCTGGCCGACGTCGATGGAATCCCCCGCGCGCCGGGCGCGCACGACGCCATCGGTCCCGACCAGGGTGACCGCGCCATGGTGTCCGACATCGACATCGCTGTAGAAGCTGGTGAAGTAGAAGGGGTCGAGCGAAATCACCGCCACGCCTCCGAAGCTCCCGTCCGGGCGGTTGATGCGGCGGGTGAGCTGGACCGACCACTTGCCGCTGGCGCGGCCGAGCACCGGCTTGCTGACGAAGAAGCTGCGCGAGTCCGCCTCGACATGGACGCGGAAATGCTCACGGTCGGAGAGATCGACCCGCTTGAAGCCCGGCAGGTTGGACAGGCTGTAGATCCCCTGTGCGTCGATCACGCCGACCTGGTTGAACAGGGTATTGACGATCATGCCCTGTTCGACCGCCGAGGCGATGTCGAGCGCCTCACCCACCTTCTCGTACTGGAATTTCACGAACAGCAAGGCCTGATCCACGCTCTCCAGCGTCCGCACGGTGTGTTCCTCGAAGACCCGTGCGAGATTGGTCGTGCGGCGCTCGATCGTGATCAGTTCGGCGCGCTCCTCGGCGGCCACCTTGAACAGCACCGCACCCCATAACGAAGCGACCAGGATCAGCGCGAGCGCAACGATCAGCATCAGCGGCCAGCGTGGCGCCTCCGCCACGGATGGCTCGGGCCCTGCCCCATCGTGCTGCACTCGCCCCGCCGCGCCTCGTTCCGGCAAATCCTCTCGTCCCACGCTTCACTCCAAATCTCTTCGTCATTTGTCCCCGCCCCGATGCTAGTTCAGTGACGCACGGGAAAGCGTGACAGATTGCACGCACCATTTATTATATATTTTTTATCATTTTTATACTTTTTACACTAAATTCATCACAAACGATGACACCCACCATCCAGACGCTGTTCAACTGCCTCTCCGACGGCCTCGCCATCATCGCCCCCGACGGCAAGGTGCGCTTCGCCAACGAGGAGATGCTGGCACTGTTGCCGGTGCGGGTGGGGGAGGCCCTGCCCCACGCCGCGATCGCCGCAGTGGTGGATCAGGCGCTGGCTGGGCACGTGCCGCTGCCGCATTCCTTCGAGAGCGAGATCGTCTACGCGGTGGAGATCGCCGCACCCGACCGGCTGGCGGGCCACGTGGTGCGCAGCCCGGCAGGAAAGGACCTGGTGCTGGTGCTGCGCAACATGACCGAGGCGAGCGTGTACCAGACCGCCATCGCAAACCTCGGCACGCTCGTCGAGCGCAGTCTCCGCGAGCCCCTGCAGCGATTCGCGGAGGACTTCGACCACCTGCTCGAGATCGCCGCACCCGTCGCGGCCGCCCTGCCAGCCGACGCCGACGGCCCCGCCCGCACGCTGGACGCAGGGTACAGGCTGGTGCGGCAGGTGCTCGACCTCGTTCACCTCGTCCAGCTCGGGGCGGGCCGGCCGCTCGCAGCCGACGACCGGATCGAGCTCTCCGACTGGCTGCCACGCCTTCTTGCGCGCCACGAGGCCGCAGCCGGCGCGCGCGGCCAGCGCCTCAGCCTGGAATCGCCTGCAGCGGGAACGCTACCGGTGATCTATGGTAGCGCACACTGGCTCGGCCTGGCCTTCGACGCCTGCATCGACAACGCCCTCGAACACTCCGACAACGGCACCGACATCACCCTCGCGGCGAGCACCTCGGCCGCCTTCGTCCGCATCACCCTGCGCAACCGCGGACGCGGCCTGCGCTCCCCCTTGCTGCGCAATCGGCTGATGCAGCCGCTCATGCGGGGTGCCGACGCAGCCGCCAATACCCCCGGACTCGGCCTCGGGCTGCCGCTGGCGCGCCGGATCGTCGAGATGCACCAGGGTCGCCTCGCCCTCGACCAGGAGCTCGACGGCTTCATCACCGCCTCGATCGAGCTGCCCACCAGCACCAGCCCGTTCGCCTCGCCCGAGACCGACATCGCCCAGGCGCAGCGCTATGCGAGCGATCTCGCCCGCCTGATGACCCGCCGCCCCCGCAGCGGCGGCCGGAGCGCCTCATGAACATCCGCCCCGAGCTCGCCATGAAGCCCACCCCGACGCCACTCCCGGAATCGATCGTCCTGGACGACGACAGCGTTCCCGGCCTCGCCGCAATCCCCGAGGGCCCACGCAACTCCTGCGACGACCCCAGACGGGCGAGACCGGCCGTCGACCCCTATCGCCAGATGTATCGCGTGATGCGCGACCTGCGCACCGTGGTTACCGAGCGCAACCGCAGCCGCGAGGCGATGCACCAGCTGCAGCGCGAGTCGATCGAGCGCCTCGCACTCGCCGCCGCACGCGGGCGGCGCGAGGCCCTCGAGCACGGCCTGCGCGTCGGTGCAATCGCGGCGTCGATCGCGCACACCCTGGGCGCCCCACGCCGGTGGTGCGACGAGTTGTTCGACGCCGCACGCACTCATGACATCGGCAATCTCGCTGTCCCGGAATCCATCCTCACCAAGCCCGGCCGCCTCGAGCCGCAGGAGTGGGCGGCAATCCGCCGCCATCCGCTCGACGGCGCGCGCATCCTGGGCGCGGCGAGCGACCCGCTGCACGCGCTCGCAGCCGAGGTCGCACTCAACCACCACGAGAAATGGGATGGCAGCGGCTACCCCGCCGGCCGCGAGGGCAGCAACATCCCGCTGTCGGGCCGGATCGTCGCGGTCGCCGATTTCATCGACGCCCTCGGCGCCCGGACGAGCTATCGGAATGCGCTCGACGAAGCGGAAATCTTCACCCTGCTCGACTTCGCGGCGGGCATGCAGTTCGACCCCGCTATCGTCACCGCGATGCACCACGTCCGTCCGCAACTACCCCGCATACGCGAACTGGCGGCACTCCATGCCGCCCAGGCCGGCAACGGCAGCCTGCAGCCCTTGTGGTGGCGGGCGCTCATCGCCCACGGCTGAGGCACCACCGAACCCGAAGCCCCTCCGATCGGTCGCCGGCGAGTTGCCCGCCCGAACCACCCGAACACACGCACCACCCGAACACACGCACCTCTGGAACATCCGACCATGAACAAGATCATCCTCGTCGTCGAGGACCAACCCGAAATCCGCAAGCTGATCTGCATGACCATGGACTACGACGGCTTCGAGGTCCATGAGGCGGAGAACGGCGACTCGGGCCTGCGCATGGTGAAGGCCCTGCGCCCGAACATCGTGCTGCTCGACGTGATGATGCCCGGCCAGCTCGACGGCATCCAGGTGTGCGAGCGCATCCGTGCCGACCCCGAGATCGCCCACATACCGGTGGTGCTGCTGACCGCACGCGGCCAGCAGAGCGACCTCGAGGCAGGCCGCCGGGCGGGCTGCGACGCCTACCTGACGAAGCCCTTCAGCCCGCTCCAGTTGATCGAGACCGTCGAGCAGCTCACCACGACAGAGCCGTCCCGATGAGCGGTGCAGGCAAGGGTCGCCGCCGCTTCCTGCATGCCTGCGCCGCGGGGCTGCTCGCCACCAGCCTGCCCGGGCGCGCCTTCGGGCGCGCGGCACCGGTGCGGATCGGGGTGGATGCGGAGTTCATGGACCCCAACAGCACTGCGGACGATGCCATCCTGCTGGGTGCGCAAGCTGCGGTCGATGACCTCAACGCGCGTGGTGGTGTGCTCGGCGGGCGACCGCTGCAACTGGTCACCACCGACAACCGCAGTGTCCCGGCCCGCGGCGTGGCCAACATCGAGCGCCTGGCCGCGCAGCCCGGCATGGTCGGCTTCGTGTGCGGAAAGTTCTCGCCGGTCGTACTCGAGCAGCTTCCCGTCCTGCATGCACTGCGCCTGCCGCTGCTGGCCCCCTGGGCGGCAGCCGACGCGATCATCGATAACGGACAGAGGCCCAACTACGCCTTCCGCCTGGGCCTGTCCGATACCCTCGCGATCGAGGCACTGCTCGGCGAGATCGAGCGCCGCGAGCTGCGCCGCATCGGCATCGTCGCCCCCCTGACCGCCTGGGGGCGGAGCTGCCAGCGCGCAGCGGAACGCCACGTCTCCAGCCGCCCGCAGGACCGGCTCGCGATCGTCGGCATCGAGTGGCACCGCTGGGGCGCCCTCGACTCGCTTCCCCTCGGCTACCGCAGCCTGCTCGACCTTGGCGCCGAAGCGATCCTGCTGGTCGCCAACGAACCCGAGGGCGCAGCCCTGGTGAAGGGCATCGCCGGCATGCCCGCACAAGATCTGCGCCCGCTCTTCAGCCACTGGGGCATCAGCGGTGGCCGCTTTCCCGAACTATGCGGCGCGGCTCTCCAGCAGGTCGAACTCGATGTGGTGCAGTCCTTCAGCTTCGCGTACGCCCGTGGCGAGGACGGCGACCGCCTTGCACGGCGTGCGATGCAGCACTTCAGCACCGCGTCCCCTCTGGCCGTGCCCTCGCAGACCGGGATCGGCCCCGCCTACGACCTCGTCCACCTGCTCGCGATCGCGGTCGAGCGCGCCGGCGGAACGGACCGCCCGGCGATCCAGAAGGCCCTGGAGCACCTCCCCCGCCACGAAGGGGTGGTGCGCAGCCACGCCCCCGCCTTCACCCCCACCCGGCACGAGGCCCTCGGCGCCGACGACGTGCGCCTTTGCCGCTTCGACACCGCCGGCCGGCTGCAACCACGCTGACCCCGAGCCCCCTCGCCATGTCCCTGCAACTCCTCGACCGCTCGCGCCGCTGGCGCCACGCCAGCCTCACCACCCGCATCTCGATCCTCGCCGGCGTGCTGACGACGATCGTTCTGCTGCCGGCCCTGCTGGTGTCTTACGCGGCACTGCACGCGCTGTTGCAGGAGAAGCTCGGCTACGAGCTCGAAGCCACCGCCTCCGAGGCTCGCCTGCGCTTCGAGACCCGGCTCGAGGGCGACATCGACAAGATCCTCGATCACTCTCGCCAGACGATCTTCAGCAACGCGCTCGCCGACAGCACCGGACGCACCCAGTACATCCGCCCCATCCTGCACGACCTCTGCCGTGCCACGCCGGAACTGGTGGCGCTCTTCCTCACCGACTTCCGCGGCAGCGTGCTCGAGAGCGGCTGCGCACCGGCAGGCGCCCCCATCGGTGCGCAGCCGCTCGCGCAGGACGCGGTCGAGCGCGCGGCACCGCAGTTCGCTCTCGCGCGCGATCCCGGCAGCCTTCGCCTGCGCTTCGCGGCACCGATCATCCACCTGCCCACGGGCAGCCACGAGGGCGCCCTCGGCGCAGAGCTCGAGCTCACCAAGCTGTTCGCCGCGAGCACCTCGGGGCTTGCGCACGGCCACGCGCTGATCCTGCGCGACCTCACCGGCACACCGGCGACCGCTCCCGGGCTGTCGGACAACGGCCAGGAGCTGCGCCACCTCACGAAGATGGCAGGTCGCCACGGCCTGCCGCTGGCAATCGAGGTCGTGGTCGATCGCCACCTCGCCCATCGTCCGATCCGCGGTCTGCTGGCGAGCATGGTGGTCATCGGCGTCATCGTCCTCGCGATGGCACTCCTGCTCGGTCGTCGGGTCGCACGTGACATCGGCGCCCCCCTGGCCGAGCTCGAGCTGACGGCCGCCCGCGTGGCAGCTGGCGATTTCGATGCCCTGCCGGCGCCGCGCACCACGATGGATGGCGCAGATCGTTTCGAGCTGCTCGCCAACACCGTCTATCAGATGATCGCCGGGCTACGCGACACCCAGCGACGCCTTTCGTCGACGCTGGAGGCCCGCACCCGCCAGATGGAGCGCGCCGAGGCCGAGCGTCGTCTCAAGGAACGCGCACTGGCGTCGAGCGCCACCGGGGTGCTGATCGTCGCCAACCGCGGCGATGACGACGCCCGCGTGCAATACGCGAACCCGGCGCTGCTGGAGATGACCGGCCTGGCCGAGACCGCGATCCTCGGGGCGCGCTGGCCCGAGCTGCTCTTCGGCACCGCCTCCGCCTCGATGGCAGACAGCCCTGCGGAACTGGCCTGGCGCCGCACCGACGGCACACGGGTCTTCCTCGAGTTGTCCGCCTCGCGCGTCATCGACGAAGACTCGGGCGAGGACACCCACTCGATCGTGCTGGTGAGCGACATCACCGCCCGCCTGCGCGCCGACCGCGCCCATCGCAGGCTGCTCGAGAACCTCGGCGAGATCGTGGTGGAGATCGGCATGGACCGGCGCCTGAACTTCCTCAACAAGGCGTGGGAGAAGATCACCGGGCACGCCATCGAGGACAGTCTGGGGCGCGAATACCCCGAGTTCATGCACCGGGACGACCTTCACCGCAACCTCCAGGCGCTGGTGGCGCTGCGGCAGGGCGAAATCGACAGCCACGAGTTCGACTGCCGCGTGCCCTGTCGCGACGGCAGTACCCGCTGGCTCTCGATCAAGCTCAACACCTTGCGCGACGACGACCGCGTCACCGGCTTCGCCGGCATCCTCACCGACATCACCGAGCAGCGCGACGCCGCAACGGCGATCGCGATCCGCGACCGCGCGCTCGAGGCGGTGGGAAACGGCATCTCGATCATCGACATGCGCCAACGGGACTACCCGGCCATTTATGTGAACCGCGCCTTCGAGCAGATCACCGGCTACCCGCGCAGCGAAGCCATCGGCCGCAACTGCCGCTTCCTGCGCGGCAACGATCACGACCAGCCCGAGGTGGCGATGCTGCGCCGCGCGATCGCTGCCGGACGCCCCTGCGAGGTCACGTTGCGCAATTACCGCAAGGACGGCAGCTTCTTCTGGAACCAGCTCGCCGTCGCCCCGGTGGTCGACCCGGCCTCGGGCGAAGTCACCCACTACGTCGGCATCCAGGCCGACGTGACCGCCCGCCGACAGTCGGAGGACACCCTGATCGATTGGCTGTCCCGCCTGGACGTGATCTTCACCCTCAACCCGGACGCGGTCGTGTGCTTCGACAACGACGGAACCATCAGCTTCGCCAACGCAGCGGCCGAGACCCTCTTCGCCCCCGCCACGAGCGCACTGGTCGGCTGGACGATGGGCGAATTCCGCCAGCGCATCGCGGCACTTGCCGACCCCGCGCAGCCCTTCACGCCGCTCGCGGGAAACGATCTCGAGTTCGGCCTTGCCGATGCACGGGTCGACTTCTCCAAGGAGGGTCTCATCCACCTCGTCCAGCCGCAGCGCTGCACGCTGCACCAGAGCTTCCGCGAGTGCGGCACCAACGCCACCTCCCTGGTCATCTATTTCCGCAACGTGACACGCGAGGTCGATCTCGATCGCATGAAGAGCGACTTCCTCGCCACCGCAGCGCATGAGCTGCGCACCCCGATGGCAAGCATCATGGGCTTCTCCGAGCTGCTGATGATGCGCAACTACAGCGCCGACAAGACCCGCGAACTGCTCGGCACCATCAACAACCAGGCCCAGCGCCTCACCGGCCTGCTCAACGACCTGCTCGACCTCGCCCGCATCGAGGCGCGACGCGCGCAGAGCTTCCAGTTCGAGACCCTGGCGCTCGGTCCGGTGCTCGAGGAAGCGCTCTCCGGCTTCCTGGTGCCTGCCGAGACCCATCGCCTGATCACCCGCATCCCCGACGACCTGCCCTCGATCCGCGCCGACCGTGCCAAGTTCCAGCAGACCCTGCTCAACCTGTTGTCGAACGCACGCAAGTTCTCGCCGCGCGGCGGCGACATCGAGTTGGACGTGCTCACGGAGCATCCCGACGGCCTCGCCCTGGTCGGCATCGCGGTGCGCGACCACGGCATCGGCATGAGCGCCGAGGACGCCGCCCACGCCTTCGATCGCTTTTTCCGCAGCGATCGTTCCGGGCACATCCCCGGCACCGGCCTCGGCCTGCCGCTGGTCAAGGAGATCATGAAGCTGCATGGCGGCAGCGTCAGCCTGGAAAGCACCGCGGATGTCGGAACCTGCGCAACGCTGTGGTTCCCCGTCGCCTGACTTTGACACCACCAAGTAACACGTCCCGCCGCAAGGCGCGCAGCACAAGGCGTCCGGCGAGGCACCGGAAACGGCCGTGTATCTATGCGGGAGTCGGGCTCAGTCGAGCCGGAGGATGGCCGGCGGCGGCTTGAT
>JAEUNQ010000286.1 GCA_016790365.1 Thauera sp.
CTACCCCTACATCGCCTACGAGGGGATCAAGATCCACGACTGGGACAAGTGGGAAGACCCCTTCCGCCTGACCATGGACGCGTACTGGAAGTACCAGGCCGAGAAGGAGCGCAAGCTGTACGCGATCATCGACGCCTTCAACCAGAACAACGGCCATCTGAACGTCACCGACGCGCGCTACATCAACACCGTCAAGCTCTTCATCAGCGGCATCAGCCCGCTCGAGTACGTCGCCCACCGCGGTTTCGCCCACGCCGGCCGTGCCTTCCCCGGCCCCGGTCCGCGCGTCGCCTGCCTGATGCAGTCGCTCGACGAGATCCGCCATGCCCAGACCCAGGTGCATTCGATCTCGAACTACAACAAGTACTACAACGGCATGCACGACTTCCATCATGCGCATGACCGCGTGTGGTTCCTGTCGGTGCCCAAGAGCTTCTTCGACGACGCCATCACCGCCGGCCCGTTCGAGTTCATGGTCTCGATCGGCTTCTCGTTCGAGTACGTGCTGACCAACCTGCTGTTCGTGCCCTTCGTCTCGGGTGCTGCCTACAACGGCGACATGGGCACGATGACCTTCGGCTTCTCGGCGCAGTCCGACGAGGCGCGCCACATGACGCTGGGCCTGGAGGTGATCAAGTTCATCCTCGAGCAGGACCCGGCCAACGTGCCGATCGTGCAGCGCTGGATCGACAAGTGGACCTGGCGCGGCTACCGCGTGCTGACCCTGGTGGCGATGATGATGGACTACATGCTGCCGAAGCGCACGATGAGCTGGAAGGAGGCCTGGGAGGTGTACTTCGAGGAGAACGGCGGTGCGCTGTTCAAGGACCTCGCGCGCTACGGCATCAAGATGCCCAAGTGCGCCGAGCAGATCGCCCTCGAGAAGGACCACCTGTCGCACCAGGCCTGGAGCACCTTCTACAACTACGCCGCGGCGGCCAACTTCCACACCTGGATGCCGGATGAGGACGAGATGGCGTGGCTGGCGGCCAAATACCCGAACAGCTTCGACAAGCACTACCGCCCGCGCTACGAGTTCTGGCGCGAGCAGGCCGCCAAGGGCAACCGCTTCTACAACAAGACGCTGCCCATGCTGTGCCAGACCTGCCAGATCCCGATGATCTTCACCGAGCCGGGCGACGCGACCAAGATCTGCTACCGGGAGGTCGATTACAAGGGCGACAAGTACCACTTCTGCTCCGACCACTGCAAGGAGATCTTCGAGCACGAGCCGGAGAAGTACGTCCAGGCCTGGCTGCCGGTGCACCAGATCTACCAGGGCAACTGCTTCCCCGAGGGCACCGACCCGACGGTGGAGGGCTTCGACCCGCTCGCCGCGGTGCTGAAGTACTACAACCTCGAGCACGGCCGCGACAACCTCGACTTCGATATCTCCGAGGACAAGAAGAACTTCGCCGAGTGGCGCGGCCAGGCCACGAAGAACATCTGAGCCAGCGCTGCCGCGGGCCGGCCCCGGCCCGCGGCCTTCGACCAGACACCAGGAGACACGACATGAGCGTTGCCGCCCTCAAGGCCTACGATTTCCCCGCCGCCGACACCCAGGACAAGTTCCACGGCGCCCAGCTGCTGTACATCGGCTGGGAAGACCACCTGCTGTTCTGCGCACCCTTCGCCTTCCCCTTCCCGCCGACCATGCGCTTCGGCGACGTCGTCGCCGGGCCGATGCAGGCTGCCTTCGGCTATCACCCCGACTACGCGCAGATCGACTGGGCGAAGGCGGAGTGGTTCAAGTCGGGCAAGCCGGTCAAGCTCGACTTCGACAAGTCGCTGGCCGAGAACGGCCTCAAGCACAAGGACGTGATCCGCTTCCGCACGCCCGGCCTCACCGGCATCAAGGGCTCCTGCAGCTGATCGCCCCACGGGGTGCGGCGCGCGCCGCACCCCGCGCACCCCGCCAGAGAACGCACAAGAACGGAAGCGCACCATGAGCTACGAACTGACGATTGAACCGATCGGCCAGACGATCGAGGTGGAGGAGGGCCAGACCATCCTCGACGCCGCCCTGCGCGCGGGGATCTGGCTGCCCCACGCCTGTTGCCACGGCCTGTGCGCCACCTGCAAGGTTCAGGTGCTCGACGGCGAGATCGATCACGGCGAGGCCTCGAGCTTCGCGCTGATGGACTTCGAGCGCGACGAGGGCAAGACCCTGGCCTGTTGCGCCCGCCTCGAGTCGGACGTGACGATCGAGGCCGAGATCGAGGAGGAGCCCGACGCCGAGTCCATCCCCGTGCGCGACTTCCCCGGCACCGTGACGCGGATCGAGGCGCTGACGCCGACGATCAAGGCGGTCTTCATCGAGACCGACGAGCCGATGCATTTCCAGGCCGGCCAGTACATCAACTTCTTCCTCGAAGGCGGGGAGTACAGCCGCGCCTTCTCGCTCGCCAACCCGCCGTCCACCGGTCGCGAGGTCGAGCTCAACATCCGCATCGTGCCCGGCGGTCGCGGCACCACCTGGATCCACGAGCGGCTGCAGGTCGGCGAGCGCGTGCGCCTGTCGGGCCCCTACGGCCGCTTCTTCGTGCGCAAGTCGGCGCCCGAGGCGCTGCTGTTCATGGCCGGCGGCTCCGGCCTGTCGAGCCCGCGCTCGATGATCCTCGACCTGCTCGAGGCGGGCGACACGCGGCCGATGACCCTGGTCTACGGCCAGCGCAACCGCGCCGAGCTCTACTACCACGACGAGTTCCTCGCGCTCGCCGCGAAGCACCCCAACTTCACCTACGTGCCGGCGCTCTCCGACGAGCCCGCGGACTCGGGCTGGGACGGCTTCCGCGGCTATGTGCACGAGGCGGCGACCGCGCACTTCGACAACGACTTCCGTGGCCACAAGGCCTACCTGTGCGGCCCGCCGCTGATGATCGACGCCTGCATCACCGCGCTGATGCAGGGCCGCCTGTTCGAGCGCGACATCTTCATGGAGAAGTTCTTCTCCGCGGCGGATGTACAGCAGGTTCGCAGCCCGCTGTTCAAGAAGATCTGAGACACGCGGGGACGGGCGAATGAGCACCATGGCCACAGCGCGGGCGACATCGCAGGCGAGCGCCGCGGGTGATCCGGAGATCGGCCGCAGCGTCCGCGCGGCCGGCATCCTGACCAACTACCACGACCTGGGCGAGGGCTTCCCCGCGCTCTTCCTCCACGGCTCGGGGCCGGGCGTCTCCGCGTGGGCGAACTGGCGCCTGGTGCTGGCGCCGCTCGCGCAGCGCATGCGGGTGATCGCGCCCGACATGGCGGGCTTCGGCTTCACCGAGCGGCGCGCCGACGTGCGCTACGACA
>JAEUNQ010000291.1 GCA_016790365.1 Thauera sp.
AGGGTGCTCGGCAAGGCAAAAGCAAAGCGAAAACCGAAAGGAGAAAGACATGAAACTGATCAAAACGACCCTGGCTACCGGTATTGCGGCCGCGCTTGCCCTGGGTGTGGCCGGACAGGCGAACGCCAGTGTGTACGCCAGCTCGAGCCTGCAAATCCGCGATTTCAAGGTCGACATCACTGCGCCGTTCAAGACCAATCCGATCCAGTCGTTCGAGTTCAACCTCACCAACACCGCGACCCTGAATGGTTTGAACGCCGTTCAGTCCGGCAACTGCTCGGGCGACTTGACGTTGAACAATTGCGGCGGCACTCCTTCGCTGGATGCAGCCCCTGCGAACGCGCCGGGCGGTTCGATCCTCCGTGCGAACAACGATTTCTCGTTTTTCGGTCCGGGCGCGAATACGTACGCGAACTCTGATTCCGTGATCGACACTTCGGAGCTCGGCAACGGTGTTCCGAGTTCGACCCGCCAGATCGCGGAGTCCGAACTCCAGGGCACCGGCAACGCAGCTTCCAATGCCGAGATCAAGTCGAACACGGGCTTCAAGTTTGTGTTTTTGGTGGCAGGCGGCACGGCCAGCCTCAAGCTTTCGTTCGAAGCCGATCCCAGCCTGTACGCCGAGATCAACCAACTCGCCTTCACCAGCGGTGCTGCGCAGGCGAACCTGAACGCGAGCTTCAGCCTGACGAAGAACGACGGTTCGGCCGAGATCAACTGGACCCCGAACGGCAATTCGAACAACGATTGCGACGTGGATGGGCCGATCACCGTGACCTGCGTTGAAGACAACGACAACATTGATCTGAACCGGAACGTCACGGTTACGTCGAATCCGGCAACCGTGTCGTACAGCCGTACTGCGGGCTGGAGCCTGATGGGCATTACCGTGGCTGGCCTGGAAGAGGGCGAATGGAGCCTGGCGTTCAACGCCGTGACCTCGAGCTCGGTTCGTACGGTGCCCGAGCCCAGCGCGCTCGCTTTGCTGGGTATCGCGATCGCCGGCATGGGGGCCGTGAGCCGCCGCCGCAAGCTCGCCTGATCCGGAAGCAGTCGCAAACAAAAAGGCGCGGTTTCGACCGCGCCTTTTTGTTGCTGCAGTGCGCTCTTGCGCAGCACGAGCCAGATCTCCCCAGGCGAAGAAGGTTCGTGTCGGCCCACAGGCCGGCGGCTTCGAAGCCCCTGCGCGAGGGGCTTTCGACTGCCCCGGCCCGCGGCCGTTGCGCGGCCGTGCCGGGGGCAATCCGGCTTACTTGCTTGCCCGCGCGCCCGACTTCTCGAGCAACTCGCGCGCCTGGCGGGCCTCGGCGGACTTGGGGAACTTCTCCACCACGGTGCGCAGGACCTGTTGCGCTTCGGCGCGTTGTTCGCGCTCGAGCAGGATGGTGGCCAGATGCATCTGGATCTCGGGTCGGTCGGGAGCGCGTTGCGCCGCTTCGCGGATCAGGTTGTACGCCCTGAGGCGGTCGCCGCCTTTGAGCGTCAGCATGGCCAGAGTGTCGAGCACGTCGGGGTCGGTCGGGGCGAGATTCTGCGCGCGCTGGGCGTACTCCATCGCCTTGGTCCGATCCTTGTCGCGATGTAGCCAGGCGATGTTGTTGAGTGCCGGGACGTAGCTCGGATAGCTCTCGAGGATGCGGGCGTAGACGGCGATCGCCTCATCGTCGCGGGCGAGCGCAAGATGGCTGCCTGCAAGCTCCATCAAGACCGCAAGGTCTTGCGGGTGGTCCTTCAGCCACGCCTCCAGCACGCCCAGGCCCGCGTCGGTCTTGGTCTGCAGCAACTGCGACCGTGCCAGTAGGATGGCCATCTCGCCGTCCGGACGCTTCTTGAGGGCCGCCGAGAAGAGCTCTTCCGCCTTGGCCGCATCGCCGGTTCCCAGCGCGAACCACCCCTCGATGCCCAGGACCTCGGTTTGTTCACCGAAGTCGGTGCGGAGCTTGTCGAGCTTCTGCCGAGCATTCTGGAGATCGCCTGCACGCACGAGCATCTTGATTTCCCCTGCCCGCGCCGGCAGGTAGAGGCGGTCGAGCTGAACCGCACGCTGCAGTTCCTGGCGAGCCTGCGCGGCCTCGCCGCTCCTCGCCAGCGTGTCGCTCAGCAGGAAACGGGCGGCTGCGGAGTCGGGTGCAAGTCTTGCCCATTGCTCGAAACTGGCGCGGGCGGCGGCGATGTTACCCGCCAGCATCTGGGCCTTGCCCCTCAGCTCGAGCAGTCCTGGCTGGCTCTGGATCTGCGCCTCCGGACGGCTGCCGGTGATCTCGAGTACCCTGCCGATCCTCCCGGCGTTCAGGTGTGCGGCAGCGAGCCGCTCCGCAGCGACGAGCGCATCCGGGTTGCTCTTGACGACTCCCTCGAGGATGTCGATCGACTTCTTCGCATCGCCCGCCTGGGTGACGATCGCGGCCAGCATCAGCGCTGCCTGCTCCTGTTCCGGCCGAGCCTTCAGCAGTTCCTCCAGGAGTTCCGTCGCGCGCGCGGTGTTGCCCTCGTTCAGCTCCAGCTGAGCAAGGTTGCGCGCCGCAGAGGGTTCGTTCGGCTGCAAGCTGAGTGCCTTCAGAAGCGCTGCCCGAGCGGGTTCCCACTCCCCGCCGCTCAAATGGCATGCCGCGATCAGATTGAGCGGGTCGACCCTGTCCGGATGCTGCTCGTGGATGCGGCTTGCTTGTTCGAGCGCCGCCCGGATGCGCCCCTTGCGGAAATCGTTCAAGGCCGCGAGGAGCTCGCGCGAGTAATCGTCTGTTCCTGCTTGGGCGCTCGTCGCGGTGATGAGGTCGAAATCCTGCCCGGCGACCAGCTTCGCGACCATCAGCATCTGCTGGGCGTCGGGCGATTCGGGGTCGAGTGCGGCGATCTTGCGCGCGTACTCCACCCCCTTTTCCTTGTCGCCTTCGAGCATCGACAGTGTCGCGAGCATGCGAAGCGTGGTGGGGTCGGAAGGGGCATTCTGAAGCGCCGATTCGAGCATCTGGCGCGCCGAGGCGTACTCCGAGCGACCGATCTGGATCGACCCGAGCAGTTCCCGGACCCCGCTCGATCGCGGGAGCCGGGCATGCAGGTTCTTCGCGTGCTCGAGTGCCTGCTCCGTCTGGCCCAGGCGGAAGCGGGTGGTCGCCAGGTACATCCGGTTCGCCAGGAAGGACGGATCTGCGGCATAGGAGGCCTCGAAGGCATTGGCCGCCTCCTGGAACTTCGCTTGATGGAAGAGGATGATTCCCTGCACGTAGTTCACATACGGCGTCGACTTGAAGCCGCTCTGCCGGAGCACATCGATGTCGGCCTGGGCTTCGGCGAACTTCTTCAGGTCCACTCTCGCGAGCGCTCGTCTTGCCCGGTCGAGGCTCGGGTGGCTGCGGTATTTCAGGGCGTTGCTGTACGCGATCTCGGCCTGCTCGGGCTTGGCCGTGGAGAGCTCGAGCTCCCCCAGCGCCCCCCAGGCTTCCGCGGAGGCGGGATCCACCGCGAGCGCGCGGTCGATCCAGGGGCGGACCTGGTCGTATTCCCTCTTTTCGAGGTGAAGGATGGCCATGCCCACGAGCGCGGTGATCGCCTTGGGGTCGATCTCCAGGGCTCTTGCGAGGACGGGCCGCGCGGGCTCCGCGTTGCCGTTCAGGATCAGCGCCTGACCGCGCAGGCCCAGGAGCATGGCCCGCTCCCCGGGCGCCATGTCGTTGGGCGGGATCGAGGTTTCTGCTAGAGCCCGGTCGATCGCGCCCTGGAGGAGGATCGCCCGTACCAGCGTCAGCTGTGCGGTCGCGCGCGGCAGGCCATACTGGATCGCCACGCGGATGTCCTTCTCCGCACGGGCGGCGTCGCCCGATTTCAGCGCGATCTGAGCCATGAGCCAGCGGGCCTCGACCATGTTGGGCTTGCTGCTGAGCGCATTGGTCACGTCGACCGAAGCGGCCTGGAGGTTGCCCTTGTCGAACTCCGCCTGCGCCTTCGCGAGGAACTCCTCCGGGGAGGAGGGCCCGCATCCGGCAAGGGCGAGCTGAATGGCTGCCGCGATGGATGCAAGCCTGAGGCGACGAAGAGTCTTTTGCATGGTCATGATCCTTGAGGATTTCAGTGCTGTGGCCTGCCGCGCTGCAGCAGGCGTTCTATCGAATGCGTGACCGGTCTGGAGGCCTGCCGCGCCGCGGTGGAGGCTGCGAGGGTCCGCGCTCGTGCAGCAAAGGCGGGATGCGTCAGCAGTGCCTGTGCGGCGGTCCGAATGCGTTCAGGCCTGGCACGATCGCCCCGCACGAGGATTCCCGCCCCGAACTCCTCGACCGCCCGCATGTTGAGAAACTGGTCCATGTTGGAGGCGATACCCAGTACGGGGACCCCCTGGGCCAATGCCTGGTTGGTCGTAGGGCTTCCCCCGTTGCAGACAACGAGGCTTGCCCGTTCGCAGACCTGCTCGCCCGGAAGATAGTCGAAGAGTCGGGTCGAAGAGGCGCGGACCTTGCCGGGGACACTTCGCCCGGCTGTAGACACGACGATATCGCAGTCGAAACTCCCGACGGCTTCGATGACGCTACCCAGTACGCCGATGTCCCCGGAGCTTCCCATCGTCACATAGACCAGCGGCCTTCCCGCGGTGGTGAGTTCGAGCGATGCGTTGGCCGCTGGCGACCACGAGATCGGGCCGATGAAGGTCGCGGTCTCGGATTCCGCCACCTCGGGGAACAGCTCCGGAAAATTGGCGAACAACCGGAGGTCCGCATCCGTATAGCATCGGCGCAGATCGTGTCCGAGCGATGGAAGTCCGTGGTGCGCACGCAGGCGCTCGAGAGGCAGGGTGTGCAGGCGCATGGCCAGGGGGGCGATGTGGCGGAACAGCAGGCTTGCCAGCGGAATGGGCGTGAAGCGGGTGAACGAGAGTACAGGAAGCGGGGGGCGCGACGGGTATTCGGGGCTCCAGTATGCATCGCAGATCGTGACGTAAGGCACGTTGCGCAACCGGGCGCTCACCGACAGCGAGAGGCGGAAATCGCCGATGACGACGTCCGGCCGTTCGGTCTCGATCAGCGCGAGGTCCTGCTCCACATAGGCGGCCAGCGTGGCGTAGTCGTACAGCGGGCGCCCGTGTTCGAGCCGCCGCGCGAAGACCTTGCCATCCTGGCAGGGAAGATCGATGGTGCGGAGGCCGCTCCCGGCGGTGAGCCACGCGAAGCTCGAGGGGCGTGCGAACACGACCTCGAATGCTTCGGGACTCAAGCTCTGCGCCACGACATAGGGGCGGGCGACATGCGCCAGCGTGGCGCCTTCGGCGAAGAAGAGGACCTTCAGGGGCGAAGCCGGCATCGAAGACCTTCCTGGAGCGGCTGGAAACGTCTGCTCATGATAGAGCATCGGCTTTGCATCCGCGGCAGGCCGGTGGCGGTGCGGGGGTTTCGCCGGGGGGGGTATCGGCCTAGTGCAGCACCATGTTGTCCCGGTGGACCAGTTCCGGTTCGTCGAGATAGCCGATGAGGTTCGCGATCTCTGCCGTGGGCTTGCGCGCGATGCGCCGGCATTCCGATGCAGAGTAGTTCGCAAGGCCGCGCGCGATCTCTTCGCCGGCCAGGTTGCGGCAGGCCACCACCGCTCCGCGCTCGAAATCTCCGCGCACCTCGACCACGCCGACCGGCAGCAGGCTCTTGCCGCTCTTCAGGGCGGCGACCGCGCCGTCGTCGATGACGAGGTCCCCGGCGAGCTGCAGGTGGTCGGCCAGCCACTGCTTGCGTGCCTGCAGCGGCGTGCTGCTGGCGTAGAGCAGGGTGCCGAGTGCCTCGCCCGCGGCCAGGCGCAGGATGGGGTCGGGCTCGCGGCCGCTGGCGATGCAGGTGTGGGCGCCGCTGCGCGCGGCGCGCTGGGCGGCGCGGATCTTGGTGATCATGCCACCCTTGCTGATCGCGCTGCCCGAGCCGCCGGCCATGGCCTCGTACTGGCGGTCCTCGGCGCGGCCCTCGCCGATCAGCATGGCCGCCGGGTCCTTGCGCGGGTCGGCGGTGTACAGGCCCTGCTGGTCGGTGAGGATGATCAGCGCCTCGGCCTCGATCAGGTTGGCGACGAGCGCGCCGAGGGTGTCGTTGTCGCCGAACTTGATCTCGTCGGTGACCACGGTGTC
>JAEUNQ010000302.1 GCA_016790365.1 Thauera sp.
GGACACCATGAACCTCGCCCACGGCTCGCTCTACATGGCCGGCGCCTACGTCGCCGCGCGCGTGCATGAGGCGAGCGGGGCGTTCGCGCTCGCGGTGGCGGTCGCGGTGGGGGTGACGGTGGCGATCGCGGCGGTCGTGGAATTCGTCGTCATCCGCCGGCTGTACCGGCGCGACCACCTCGTCCAGGTGCTCGCCACGTTCGGCATCATCCTGATCGCCGACGACGCGGTGAAGGCGATCTGGGGCGTGGCGCCGCTGCTCGCCTCGACCCCGGCGGCGCTGGCCGGGCCGGTCGATCTCTTCCAGGGCCTGCCCTATCCGTCCTACCGCCTGCTGCTGATCGGCGCCGGGCTGGCCGTGGCGCTCGGGCTCTACCTGCTGGTGAACAAGACCCGCATCGGCATGCTGGTGCGCGCCGGCGCCTCGAACCGACAGATGGCGGAGCACATGGGCGTGCGCGTGGGCGGGGTGTTCGCCTTCGTGTTCGCCCTCGGCGCGGCGCTCGCGGCGCTGGCCGGGGCGCTGATGGCGCCGATCAGCGCGGTGCAGATCGGCATGGGCGAGGCGATCCTGATCCCGGCGCTGGTGGTGATCGTGATCGGCGGCATCGGCTCGGTGCGCGGCGCCTTCGTGGCCGCGCTGCTGGTGGGGATGGTCGATACCGCCGGGCGCGCCTTCCTGCCACCTGCGCTGCGCGCGGTGCTGCCGCCCTCGGTCGCGGCCGACCTCGGCCCGGCGCTGGCGGGGATCGCCATGTACGTGCTGATGGCGGCGGTGCTGACGCTGAAACCCGCGGGGCTGTTCCCCGCACGGGGATGAGGGCGGCGATGCTGGAGCCGACTCAGCAGGGGGCTTCCTCCGCGCCCTGCGCCGCTGCGGCGGTCACGCACGCGCGTTTTCCGGGCCTCGCACGCCGCCTGCCCTGGCTGGTGTTGGCCCTGCTGGCCGCCTTCCCGCTGCTCGCGCCGGCCTTCGGGCTGGAGTACTACGTCGGCTTCGTGCGCCGGGTGCTGATCGTGGCGATCGCGGCGACCAGCCTCAACTTCATCCTCGGTTACGGCGGCATGGCGGCGCTCGGCCACGCGGGCTTCATCGGCGTGGGCGCCTACACCGTGGTGGCGCTGGTCGAGGCCGGCTTCTCGTCGGCCTGGCTGGCGTGGGGCAGCGCGGCGCTGGTCGCCGGGCTGGCCGCGGCGGCGATCGGCGCGGTGTCGCTGCGTACGCGCGGGGTGTACTTCATCATGATCACGCTCGCCTTCGCGCAGATGCTGTACTACCTCGCGGTGTCGCTGCGCACCTGGGGCGGCGACGACGGCTACGGGCTCTATACCCCGCTGGAGCTGGGCGCCTGGCTGGACGGCGCGCATGCGCAGGTCTTCTACTGGGTGGTGCTGGTGATCGCCGCGGCGGTGTTCGCGCTCTTCAGTCGCGTCGCGCACTCGCGCTACGGCCACGCGCTGCGCGGCATCCGCGACAACGAGATGCGCATGGTGGCGCTCGGCTACCCGGTGTATGGACTGAAACTCGCCGGCTTCGTCGCCGCCGGTGCGGTGGCGGGGCTGGCCGGCGGTCTGCTCGCCAGCCACAACGCCTTCGTCAGCCCGTCGATCATGCACTGGACGCAGTCGGCGCTGCTGCTGGTGATGGTGATGCTCGGCGGCGCCGGCCGGCGCTGGGGCGCGCCGCTGGGCGTGGCGCTGTGGCTGACGCTGGAGGAGGTGCTCAAGCTGTACACCGACTACTGGCACTGGCCGCTCGGGCTGCTCCTGCTGCTGGTGGTGTTCCACGCGCCGCAGGGCGTGGCGGCGCTGCTCGAGCGCCGCGGCGGCCGGGAGGGCGCGCGATGAGCCTGTTCAGGGCCGAGGGCCTGGTCAAGCGCTTCGGCGGCCTGCTCGCCACCGATCACGTGGACCTCGCCGTCGAGGCGGGGGAGATCCATGCGCTGATCGGGCCCAATGGCGCCGGCAAGTCCACCCTGGTCAACCTGATCTCCGGTCTGCTGCCGGCGGACGCCGGGCGTATCGTGCTCGACGGCGTCGAGCTCACCGCGCTGGCGCCGCACGCGCGCACCTGCGCCGGCCTGGCGCGCTGCTTCCAGATCACCAGCGTGTTCCGCAACGACAGCGTGCACGACAACCTGCTGCTCGCGGTGCAGGCGCAGGCCGGGTCGAGCTTCCGCTGCCTGTCGCGGCGCGACGCCGAGCCTGCGTTGCAGGAACGCGCCGAGGCGCTGGCGCAGCGCACCGGCCTCATCGAGGTGCTCGGACGCAACGCCGGCACGCTGCCGCACGGCGTGCAGAAGCGGCTCGACCTCGCGCTCGCGCTCGCCGCGCGCCCCAAGCTCTTGCTGCTCGACGAGCCCATGGCCGGCATGGGGCCGGAGGATTCGCAGCAGATGGTGGCGCTCATCCGCAGCCTCGCCGCCGAGACCGCGATCCTGCTCATCGAGCACGACATGGACGCGGTCTTCCAGCTCGCCGACCGCATCTCGGTGCTGGTATACGGCAAGGTGCTGACCTCGGGCGACGCCGCCCACGTGAGGGGCCATCCCGAGGTGCAGGCTGTCTACCTGGGTACGGAGGCGGCGGCATGAGCGCGCCGCTGTTGCGCTGCCGCGGCCTCGAGGCCGGCTACGGCGCCAGCCGGGTGCTGTTCGGTCTGGACTTCGACATCCGCGTCGGCGAGGTCGTCGCGCTGCTCGGGCGCAACGGCATGGGCAAGAGCACCACGATCCGCAGCATCGTCGGCGGCCTGCGCCCGCAGCGCGGCGAGATCGTCTTCGACGGCCGCCCGATCCACGCCGAGCGCGCCGACGCCAT
>JAEUNQ010000335.1 GCA_016790365.1 Thauera sp.
AGACCGCCGGCGTGGGCCAGATCAACAACGCCATGGGGCAGTTGAACAAGGCCACCCAGCAGAACGCCTCGGCTTCCGAGGAGCTCGCCGCCACCGCCGAGGAGCTCGGCGGACAGGCCGGCCAGCTCCAGGAGCTGATGGGCTTCTTCAGCGTCGGCTCGACCGCCCCCGCGATGCACAAGCGCAACCCCGCGCGCAAGCCCGCCGTTGCCGCGTCAGCCGATGCCGCGCCGCGCACCAGGCCGGCCCGCTCGGGCGGCCGCGTGGCCGTCGGCAAGCCGGTCAGCTTCAGCGAAAGCGACTTCGAGAAATTCTGAGCACACGCCAAGTAGCAGGAGCCAGGCCATGAGCCAGAGCCTTACCCACAGCAAGACCAAGCTCGCCGCCGCGACCGACGGCAGCCCGCAGCAGTACCTCACCTTCAGCCTCGGTGGCGAGGTGTTCGCGCTCGGCATCCTCAACGTCAAGGAGATCATCGAGTTCGGCAACGTCACCGAGATCCCCATGATGCCGGCCTTCATCCGCGGCGTGATCAACCTGCGCGGTGCGGTCGTGCCGGTGATCGACCTCTCGGCCCGCTTCGGCGGGGCCGCGTCGACCGTCTCGCGCCGCACCTGCATCATCATCGTCGAGCTCAACGACGGTGACGAGCGCCAGGACCTCGGCGTGATCGTCGACGCGGTCAATGAAGTGCTGGAGATTCCGCGTGCGGAGATCGAGCCGCCGCCGACCTTCGGCGCCAAGATCCGCGCCGACTTCATCCAGGGCATGGGCAAGGTCGAGGGACGCTTCGTCATCATCCTCAACGTCGATCGCGTGCTGTCGACCGAGGAGATCACGATGCTCGCGAGCATGAGCGGCAACGGCAGCGGCAACGGCAACGACGAAGAGTAAGCAGCGCACGCTCGGCGGCCTGCTTGCCGCCGCGCGTGCCCAACGCGAATTTCCCGAGATGAACGATCAATCCTACGGCTGGCGCTCGATCCGTCTGCGCCTCTTCCTTCTCTTCGCGCTCGTCATCGCTGCGGTGCTGTTCTATGCCCTGCGTGACGTGATGACGCAGTGGCACACGCGCGACGCCATGGAGCGCGGCGCCCAGTACAGCGCGCTCTCCGTGCAGATCAACGGCCTCGTGCATGAACTGCAGAAGGAACGCGGCCTCTCGGCAGGCTTCATCGGTTCGCGCGGCGGCCGCTTCAAGGCCGAGCTCGAGACCCAGCGCCAGGACACCGACAAGGCCCGTGCAGCACTCGACGCCTGGCTGGCCGGCGCCGAGCGTGCGCAGTTGAGCGGCGCGATCGAGAAATCCATGGCCGCGGCGCAGGCGCGCCTGGCAGAGCTGCAGGCCACCCGCGGCAAGGTGACGGTGCTCGGCCTCCCCGGGCAGGAGTCCTTCAACTACTACACCGGCACGATCGAGCGCCTGGTGGCGGTCATCGACCTGGCCGCCTCCGCCGCCGAGGAGATCGAGCTGTCGCGCGGCATGAACGCCTACCTCATGTTCGTCCTCGCCAAGGAACAGGCGGGCCGCGAGCGTGCCTCGATCAACGGCCTGTTCGCTGCCGACGCCGCCGCCGATGTCGCCCTGCATCGGCGCATCGTCACCATCCTCACTGCGCAGGACACCTACCTCGCCAACTTCCGCTCGACCGCGTCGCAACCCTGGATCGAGGGCCTGCAGACGGTGCTCGACAGCGACGTCGGCCTCGAGACCGCACGCCTGCGCCAGGCCGCGCTCGACCGGATGGATTCGGGCAGCTTCGGCGTCGAGCCGGCCCATTGGTTCACCACCATCACGCGCAAGATCGACCTGCTGAAGGTGGAGGAAGACCGCTTTGCCAGCGAGCTGCTCGATCGCGCCCGCATGCTGAGCGGCGACTCGGCGACCCGGTTCGCCCTCTCGGTGGCGATGACGCTCGCGGTGCTGGTGGCCGCCGTGCTGTTCGGGCTGCAGGTCACCGGACTGCTGCGCGGCCTGCGCGGCAACGCCGCGGCGGCCCACCGCATCGCGCAGGGCAAGCTCGACGAGAAGATCGAAGTGCACAACCAGAACGAGCTCGGCGAAATCGAGCGCGCGCTGGCGGAGGTCCAGTTCAACGTGCACGCGATGATCGACGACGCCAGCCTGCTCTCGAAGGCGGCCGTGGAAGGCCGGCTCGCCACCCGCGCCGACGCCAGCCGGCACCAGGGCGATTACGCCCGCATCGTGCAAGGCGTCAATGACACCCTGGACGCGGTCATCGGCCCGCTCAACGTCGCCGCCGCCTACGTCGACCAGATCGCCCGCGGCGCCATCCCGGCGAAGATCACCGACACCTACAACGGCGACTTCAACACCATCAAGAACAACCTCAACACCGCCAT
>JAEUNQ010000336.1 GCA_016790365.1 Thauera sp.
GGTTCCCGAACCGGGCGTGCTCGCCCTCGTCGGCCTCGCCTTGCTGGGCCTGTGGGGGCTTCGCGTCGCCGTCGTCGCGCCGCCGAAGAGACCGCCGCCCTCGGGCGGCTGAGAGCCGGTTTCGTCCAGGCACGGCCTCGCGTTCGCGCCTGGCGGAGCCTCTACAGGGGGCGGGCGCGGATGACGTCCGCCGCGCGGGCGAAATTGCCGGCGCCGAGGTGGTGCAGGGTGTGCAGGTCGGCGTTGTCGGCGCGCAGGTCCCAGCGCCCGGACGCGAACACACGTGGATCGGCAGCCGCGGCCACGACCTCGGCGAAGCAGGTGTCGTAGGCGTCCTCGGTGTGGCGCTCGCGGATCAGGCGGCACTCCATCCACGCCGCACAGCCCGCCTCGATCAGGGGCACGCCCAACACCGGCCCGGGCAGCGCGGCGATGCCGAAGCGCGCGAACTTGTCGCCCTCGCGCCCGCTGCAGCTCCCCACCGCGAAAGTCAGGTCGGCCAGCGCCGCGCCGGGAATGCAAACGCCGAACCGGCCGCTGGCCGTGACCAGCTCGCGGGTGAAGGTGTTCTTGTCGATCACGATCGCGATGCGCGGCGGGGTGAACTCCACCGGCATCGACCACGCCGCCGCCATCAGGTTGCGCCGCCCGCCGTGGGCAGCGGTGACGAGCACCGTGGGGCCGTGGTTGATCAGGCGGCTGGCATGTTCGAGGGCGACGGGGGTGAAGGCGGGGGGCATGGTGTATTCCACGGGGCATCCTGGAGGCCGCCATTTTCCATGATTCAGCAGGACCGCGGCGCCGGGCCTGCGCCGGATAGCGGCGGCAGCGCAAGCGTGTCCGCGAACTGGCTCACACCCGAGCTGCGAAGCATTTTGACCGGCGGGGCGAGACACCGGGATAATCCGCGCAAAATAACTCGAACCGATCAGGACTCTTCGTGCAGGCTCCTCGCTGGACCCTCCGCCTCGCCGGGGCGATCGTGCTGCTCGTGCTCGGCGCGGTCATGCTGTGGCCCTATCGGAGCGAGGACTCGCCGAGTCCGATCCTGCTGACCCCCACCGAACGCGCCTGGCTCGCCCGCCACGAGCCGATCCGCTTCATCAGCCAGAGCAGCTACCCGCCGTTCGAGTTCGTCGATGCGGGCGGTGAGCGGCGCGGGATGATGATCGAGCTCGTGCGCTGGATCGCGACCGAGGCCGGGTTTCATGCCGAGTTCGCCGACGCGGAGTTTCAGGTCGCGCAGAATGCCGTGCGCGAGGGCAAGGCCGACGTGCTCACCAGCCTGTTCTTCAGCGAGCCGCGCGACCGCGATTTCGACTTCACGGCCACCGTCTACGACGTGCCGGCGTCGATGTTCGTGCGCAAGACGCGCACCGACCTCTCCACCCTCCCCGACCTCGCCGGAAAGCGCATCGCCATCCAGCGCGGTGACTTCGCCGAGCAGTTCCTGCGCACGGCCGGCATCGCCTTCGAGCACCTGCCCACCGCGAACTTCGCCGAGGCGACGCAGGCGGTGATCGACGGTCAGGCCGACGTGCTGATCGGCGACGAGCAGATCGTCTTCCATCATCTCTTCAGCGCGCAGCACGACGATCGGCTCAAGCTGGTCGGCGACCCCTTGTACATCGGCCGCAATGCAATGGCGGTGCGCGAGGGCGAGCACGTGCTGCTCGGCGTGATCGACAAGGGCATCGAACATGCCCGCGCCACCGGCACGCTGGCGCGCCTGGAGCGCAAGTGGCTCGGCCTGGAGCTGCGGCCGCGCAAGCCCGACTGGCGCATCTACGGCCCCTACGCGCTCGGCGCGCTGCTGGTGCTGTTCGCGGTGGTGGTGTGGAACCTGCGCCTCGAGGCAGTCGTGCGGCGCAAGACGGCCGACCTGGAGGCGAAGGAGCGGCGGCTGCAGGAGATCATCGAGGGCACGCGCGCGGCAACCTGGGTCTTCGACGTCGCCACCGGCGCGATCGAGATCAACGAGCACTGGGCGGAGATGCTCGGCTATCGTGTCGAGGAGCTGCGCCCCATCCGGTTCGAGACCTTCCGCGGCTTCGTCCATCCCGACGACTGGGCGCATACGCAGGACCGGATCGACCGCCACCTCGCCGGAGAGATCGACCACTACGCCAGCGAGCTGCGCATGCGTCACCGCGACGGGCGCTGGATCTGGATGCTGGATCGCGGCCGCGTGACGCTGCGGACGGAGGACGGAAGACCCGTCGTGATGGCGGGGATCCATATCGACATCTCGGCGAGCAAGGCACACGAGGACGAACTGCAGCGCATGGCCTATTTCGACGGTCTGACCGGACTGGCGAACCGCGCCCTGCTCGAAGACCGCCTCGTGCAGGCGATCGCACGCGCGCGCCGCAGTGGCGAGCTGGTGGTGCTCGGCTACATCGACCTCGACGGCTTCAAGCAGATCAACGACCGGCACGGGCACGGCTACGGCGATCGCGTGCTGATGGTCATCGCGCAACGCCTGGCGCAGACCCTGCGCGAGGAAGACACGGTCGCGCGCGTGGGCGGCGACGAGTTCGTCTTCATCCTGCGCGAGGAGGACAAGATCGAGGCCGCGCTCCAGGTCGTCGAGCGCCTGCTCGGGCGCATCGCCGAACCGATCGTGCTCGACGCGCTCGAGCTGCAGGTTTCCGCCAGCATCGGCATCAGCGCCTGTTCCGGCGCGGAAGACATCGAAGCGGCGCAGCTCGTCCGTCAGGCCGACGATGCCATGTACCAGGCCAAGCTGAGCGGCAAGAACCGCTACCACCTCTTCGATCGTGCCCGCAACCGCCCGCAGCCCGGCGAAGCCGCCTCCGCGACGCAAGCCGGCAGGCGTGCCGGATGCACGCCCGCGAGCACCTGAACCCAACCCCGCCCGCAGCCCCGGATCTCACCACCCGCTCGATGCAAAGTCGCAAGAAGACCCTCCTCCCCACGCTGATCCTCGCGGTACTCCTGCTCAACCTGGCGGTCGGCGGGCTCCTCGCCTTCACCCTTGCCGAGGCCAAGGAGCGCAAGGAGGGGGAGGTCCACGACATGGTCGAGAACATGTCCCTGCTGCTCGACCTGAGCGTGACGGCCTCGGTGGAGCAGATCGACCTGTCCCTGCAGGAGATCGCGACGCAGCTGGAGCTGGCGATGCGGCACGGTGCGGGCCGCACACCGGAGAGCACGGACCACCTGCTCTCGCTTCATCAGAGCCGACTCGCCCGACTGGGCGACCTCCACGTCACCGACGCCGAGGGGGCGATCCTGCTGGACCGGTCCGCAACGCCGAGAGCACCACACGGCCATGCGCTGGACGACCTGATCGCCGCACACCGGTCCGCGCGGGACGATCGGCTCATCGCCAGCCGCCTGCTGGCCGACGAGGCCCGCGGGGGCTGGGTCGTGGTCTTCTCACGCGGCTATGAGGACGCCGACGGCGCCCTCGCCGGCCTGGTCACCGCGACGCTCCCAGCCGCGTATTTCCAGGATCGGCTCTCCGGACTCGACCTGGGCCCCGGCGGGATCGCGCTGATCCGCGACCTGGACATGCACATGGTTGCGCGCATCCCGCCGCTCGACACCGCCGAGGGCCGCATCGGCAGCCGGGGAGGCTCGAAAGAGCTGGTCGACATCGTGGCATCGGGCGTGCAGGCGCAGTCCTTCTACAGCGCGCGCACGGCCGACGGCATCCATCGCATCAACGCGTTCCGACGCTTGTCGGTGATGCCCGCCTTCGTCGTGGTCGGCCTGGGCGAAACGGACTACCTCGCGCAGTGGCGGGACGACGTGCGCAAGGCCACCTTCCTCGCCCTCGCCTTCCTCGTGGTGAGCACGCTGGCAGGCTGGCTGCTGTGGCGTTTCATCAGCGCGAACGAGCGCGCGAGCCAGCGCAGCCGGATCCTGCTGCAGAACGCAAGCGACGGCATCCACATCACCGATCTCGAAGGCCGGGTGATCGAGGCGAGCGATGCCTTCTGCCGGATGCTGGGCCATCCGTACGCCGACCTGCTCGGCATGAACGTCTCGAGCTGGGATGTCGGCCAGGCGACGACCACATGGCCGCAGCCGAAAGGGCCTGCGCCCGCCGAGGCGCAGATCCGCACCTCGGAAACGGAATACCGCCGTGCCGATGGCAGCACGATGCCGGTCGAGATCACCTCCTATCCGCTCGAGCTCGATGGCCGCCCGGTCGTCTTCCATTCGGCGCGCGACATCTCGGCGCGCAGGAAGTCCGAGGAAGAAGTCCGCAAGCTCGCCTTCTTCGACCCGCTCACCGAACTGCCCAACCGCCGCCTGCTCATCCAGCGTCTCGGGGAGACCTTGAGCGAGAGCGCTGGCACCCGGGTCAAGGGCGCGCTGCTGTTCATCGACCTCGACAACTTCAAGACGGTCAATGACGCCGCCGGCCACTACGAGGGCGACCGCCTGCTCGTACGGGTCGCGCGCACCCTCGTCGAGTGCGTGCCCCGGAACGACGTCGTCGCCCGCATCGGCGGGGACGAGTTCGTGGTGCTGCTGGCCAGGCTGGGTACGGACGAGGGCGCGGTGACGCGGCTGGCGGACGAAGTCGCGCGCAGGATCCTCAACACGCTCGCGACCAGCCTGGGCTCGGGCGACGGCGAATACCGGGCCTCGGCCAGCATCGGCGTGACCTTGTTCGACGGCGAGGGCGAGGAGAGCGCCGAAGCGCCGCTCGTGCGCGCGGACGTCGCGATGTTCGCGGCCAAGCTGGCCGGCCGCAACACGATCCGTTTCTTCGATCCCCGGATGCAAGCCGCACTGAGCGAGCGCGCGGAACTCGAGACCGGGCTGTGGACGGCGCTCGAGCAGCGGCAGTTCTTCCTGAGCTATCAAGCGCAGGTGCTCGCGTCCGGCGAGGTGATCGGGCTCGAAGCGCTGCTGCGCTGGCGCCATCCGCAACGCGGCCTGGTCTCGCCCACGAGCTTCATCCCCCTCGCCGAGGAGACCGGCCTGATCGTCCCGATCGGACGCTGGGTGCTCGAGACGGCGTGCATGCAGCTGGCGAGGTGGGCCGCGGAGCCGGACCGGGCCAGCCTGCCGATCTCGGTCAATGTCAGCGCCCGGCAGATCCTCGACGACCGCTTCGTCGACGACGTGCTCGAGGTGCTGGCGCGCACGGGCGCCGATCCCGGCAGGCTCAAGCTCGAACTGACCGAGAGCTCGCTGCTCGTCGATGTCGAGGCCGTGATCGGCAAGATGAACATGCTCAAGGCGCGGGGCATCGGCTTCTCGCTCGACGATTTCGGCACGGGCTATTCCTCGCTCGCCTATCTCAAGCGCCTGCCCCTGGAGCAATTGAAGATCGACCAGAGCTTCGTGCGCGACATCCTGGACGACGCCAACGACGCCGAGATCGCGCGCCTGGTGATCATGCTCGCCGCGAGCCTGGGCCTGGTGGTGGTCGCCGAAGGGGTCGAAACCGAAGCCCAGCGCGAATATCTCGCCGGCCTGGGGTGCGAGCGTTACCAGGGCTACCTGTTCGCCCGCCCGCTGCCGATCGCCGAACTGGAGGCCTTCCTCGCGGAGCGCGATACCGTGGCGGCCGTCGCCGCCGGCAGGTGCGCCGGCCCGGAGGTCGCTCGAGCGGGCGGACGACCGGCCCTCAGGGCCGCATCGACGGCATCGAGTCGGTGAAGATGCGGTAGCCGTTCTTGCCCGCCTGCTTGACCGCATACATGGCCTGGTCGGCCTGGCGGATGAGCTGCTCGGACTCGATCGGCCCGGCCTGCGGGTAGAAGGTCACGCCGATGCTGCCGGCGACCCGGACGGTGCCCTGCTCGAGTTCGATCGGCTCGGCGAGCACGGCGAGCAGGCGCTCGAGCGGGCGGCGGACCTCGTCGTGATCGTCGAGTTCACCGATCACCGCGATGAACTCGTCGCCGCCCATGCGCGCGATCGTGTCCTGGGTGCGCAGGCAGTCCTTCATGCGACGGGCGACCGTCACCAGCAAGGCGTCTCCGGCGTCGTGGCCGAGGCGGTCATTGACCTCCTTGAAACCGTCGAGATCGATCAGCGCCACGGCGACCGGCTTGCCGGAGCGGCGGGCGCGACCGAGCGCCTGTTCGAGCCGGTCGGCCAGCAGCGTGCGGTTGGGAAGCCCAGTGAGCGTGTCGAAGTGGGCGAGCCGGCGCAGGCGGTGCTCGTTCTCCTTCTGCGAGGTGATGTCCGAGATCAGCGCAACGTAGTGCGAGACCTCGCCCCCGGAGTCGCGTACCGCGGAGATCGCCAGCATCTCGGCGAACTCCTTGCCCTGCCGGTCGCGGTTCCACACCTCACCTTCCCAGTACCCCTTCTGCGCCAGGGCGGCCCACATCGCCCGGTAGAAGTCCGGCCCCTGCCGGCCCGACTTGAGCACGCGCGGGTTCTTGCCGACGATCTCGTCGCGCGTCCAGCCGGTAATCTTGGTGAAGGCGCGATTGACATCGACGATGTCGCCCTTGCGGTCGGTGATGATGATGCCCTCGCGCGCGCTGGCGAAGACGCTGGCCGCGAGCTCCAGCCGGCGGGCCTGTTCGCGCTGGCCCTGGATCAGCACGGTGATCTTGTCGGCCATGGCATTGAAGCGCTCTCCGACCGTGCGCAGTTCGTCGTGCGAGACGATGTCGACGCGCGTATCGAGCGCCCCTGCGGCGAAGTGCTCGCTGCCCCGCTCCAGCTCGGCCACCGCGCGCCGGATCGACGCGTACATCGCGGCGAACAGCAGGCCGACCAGGGCGCACACCGCGGCCGAGCCGGCCACGCCGGACCAGAGCTCGCGCACGGCGGCCTGGCGGCGCTGCTCGAGCAATTCGCGCGCCGCGCGGTGCAGGTGCTGGCGATGGACCTCGGAGGCGCGCTGGAGGGCCAGGCTGGCCATCGCGAAGAAGTCCATCGGATCGACGCTCCCGGCCTCGGCATGGAGGGCGAAGCGGGCGGTGTTGCGGACATAGCGCACGGCGTCGTGGAGTTCGCGGAGCAGCGGCGCGCGCAGGCCGAACACGTCGGCGCGGGCGGCGCCGATGCGCTCGATGCGCTCGCGCAGCGCGTTCTCGGCGAGCTCGACGGCCTCGAGGCGCGCGGCGAGCCCGAGCCGGGTGCGCGGATCCACCCGGCTGGCGACCAGGCTGCCGGTCGCCATGCCGCGCAGATTGGCGATGCTCTCGATGAACGTCGGCAAGGAACGCAGCTGCGCTGCGGCGAGATGGTGGATTGCCGGGTCGCCATCGGCCCCCAGTCCGCTCGCGTCGCCGACATCGCTCAACCACTCCAGCAGCCCCCGGATGGCGACGGTGTAGCGCTCGAAGACGTGCTCGGCGGTCGCCCGGCCGTCGGCGGCGAGCAAAGCCTCCTCGAGATCCCCGCGAATCCTCTCCCAGCGCGGGCTGACGACCTCCAGCCCGGACACCGTGCCGAGCGCGCCGTCCAGCTCGGCCATCCGCGCACGCACGGCCGCCGCACGCACCGGCAGCATGGCCGCGAGGCCGCTGCCTGCGGGCTGCAGCGCGGCGTAGCTGAGGCCGCGATACAACTGGGCGTCGACCATCAGCGCCAAACCGTCATCGACGACTTCGAGCGCGGCGATCTCGCGCTTGACCGCAGCCACGGTACGGCCGTAATCGTTGAAGACCTGCTGCAGGTACAGCGACACGGCGAAGCCGAACACGATCGCGACCGCCCCGAACTTGCTCGGGTAGTCGAACCGATCGAGCAGGCGCACGATCGCGGCGAAGAGGGGGCGTAGCGAGAGCATCGAGGGAGGCATGGCTGCTTGCCATGCCGAGTGGAGCGCCTTCGGCGAGACAAAGCGCGAATGTTAGCCCCTCGCATGCCCTCGTACCTGCGATGGGGATCACGCTCGCACGACGAATCGACGGCATGCGGTCGCGGCCGCCCGCAACCGCCGCCTGCATGCCTTCGTGATTTTTGTCCAGCAAAGGCGCGCGCGAAGCGCGGATAATGCCGAGGTTCTTCGACTCCCGCGCGACGCGTTTCCCGATGCTCCGACCTACCCGCGCCGATCGACCGCGTCCGCCATTCATCGTGCGTGGGGCGCGCGCATGAGACCGACTGCAAGTCCGGGCCTGCGGAGCCGTCTCGCGGGGCCGCTGGCGCAGGCCGCGGTGTCGGCGCTGCTCGTTTTCGCCCTGCTCGCAGCCTTCCTGCTGTTTTCGTATCGCTCGACCGAAGCCACGATCACCACCGCCTCGCGCAACGAGGTGCGGGTCCTCGCGACCCAACTCGGTGGCGCGCTGCGCCGGATCGAGATGAGCGTCGACTTCGTCCACGACAAGTACGGCCGCCTCGGTCTCCACGAAAACACCGGCTCGCCGGCCTGGAAGGACTCGCTCGCTCGCTTGCAACTCGACATGGCGCAGCTCGGGCATCACTTCCCGGAGGTCCGCTCAATGCTGATCGCCGATCGGGAGGGCCAGGTGCAGGCGAGCAACCTGAGCGAGACGCCGCAATGGAACATCAGTGATCGCGCCTATTTCCAGCAGGCGCGCGAACAGGCCGCGGACAGGCTGCAGTTCTCCGAACCGCTGCTCGACAAGGGTGACGCAAGACCGATCGTGATCGCATACCGGTCGATCCTGGATCCGGGCGGCCGCTTCGCCGGCCTCGTCGCCGTCGCGCTCGACCTGCAACGATTGCAGGCCCTGCTCGCCGGCGTCGATACGGGCGACCGAGGCATGGGCAGCGTGAGCCGCAGCGACGACAGCAGGCTGATCCTGCGCTGGCCCGCGGCGGCCGCCAAGCTCAACCAGACGGCGCCCGAGGCCCCGTCCTTCCAGCGCATACAGGCAGGAGAAACAAGCGGGGTGGCGCGTTACGTGGGCGTGGTGGATGGGGTCGAGCGCATCTTCGCGTTCCATCGACTCGAACGCTATCCCTTCTTCGTCCTCATCGGCCGTGCGGTGGACGAGCAATTCGCGCTGTGGTGGCGGACCGGTTCGCTCGCAAGCCTCATCGCCGTCGCCACCCTGGCGCTGCTGCTGGCGATGCAGGCCAGCCTGCACCGCAGCCGCCGCCAGCTCGCACGCAACAAGCGCGACTTCGACGCCCTGGTCGAGAGCCGCCAGGAAGCGACCTGTGCCTGGCTGCCGGACACCACGCTGCTGACCTGCAACGAACGCTACGCCGAACTGCTCGGCAAGGCGGCCGCATCCCTGCCGGGCACGCGCTGGATCGACGGCCTGCCGCCGCACCTGCGCGAACAGACGGCGAGCGCGATCGCCCAGATGCTGCAGGGCGCGGGCCCGCTCACCACCGACCGCCGCATCCGCCAGGCCGACGGCAGCTCGCGCTGGCTGCGCTGGCTCGACCTGCCGGTGCTCGACGACGAGGGCCGCTGCATCGAGGTCCGCTCGATCGGCCAGGACATCACCGCGCAGAAGGAAACCGAGCTGCGCCTGCGCCAGCTCGCGCTCGCGGTCGAGCAGAGCCCGAACACGATCGTGATCACCGACACCGAAGGCCGCATCGAATACGTGAACGAGGCCTTCGTGCGCACCACCGGCTACGCCGTGGATGAGGCGATCGGCCGGAACCCGCGACTCCTCAACGCCGGCAAGACCCCGCCCGCCACCTATGCCGACCTGTGGGACACCCTGGGCCGTGGCGAGGTGTGGCGCGGCGAGTTCATCAACACCCGCAAGGACGGCGCCATCTACACCGAGCTCGCCACGATCGCACCGATCAAGCAGGCCGACGGCAGCATCAGCCACTATGTCGCGATCAAGGAGGACATCACCGAGCGCCGCGAGGCGGAGGCCCGCATCCGCCAGCTCGCGTACTTCGACACCCTCACCGGCCTGCCCAACCGCAGCCTGATGTGGGACCGCCTGCGCCAGGCCATCGCCGCGAGCGAGCGCAGCGGGTCGAGCGGGATGCTCCTGCTGCTCGATATCGACCACTTCAAGCTGCTCAACGACACCCAGGGCCACCAGGCCGGCGACGCCCTGCTGCAGGAGGTGGCGCGCCGCCTGCGCGCCGCGCTGCGCGAGGAGGACACGGTGGCCCGGCTGGGCGACGACGACTTCGCGATCGTGATCGAGGGCCTCGGCGAGGATCGCGACGAGGCGATCGCCCACGCCGAGAAGATCGCCGAGCACCTGCACCGCTGCGTCACCGCGCCCTGCGAGCTCGGCCTGGCGAGCGGCGCCTACCACGTCGGCGCGAGCCTGGGCCTGACCCTGTTCCGCGGGCGCGCGGCGACCGCCGACGCAGTGCTCAAGCAGGCCGAGGTGGCGGTGGCGCGCGCCAAGGACGACGGCCGCAACCTGATCCGCTTCTTCAGCGAGGCGATGCAGGCGGTGGTGGCCGCGCGCGCCGAGCTGGAGCTCAAGCTGCGCGCGGCACTCGCCGGGAACGGCTTCCGCCTCTACTACCAGCCGCAGCTCGACCGCAACGCCCGCGTGATCGGCGCCGAGGCCCTGATCCGCTGCTTCGACGCCAACGGCACGATGATCTCGCCCGCCGCCTTCATCCCGCTCGCGGAGGAAACCGGACTGATCGTGCCGATCGGCGAGTGGGTGCTGGAAGCCGCCTGCGCGCAGCTGCGCGCCTGGCAGCGCGAGACCGCCACCGCCGCGCTGACGCTGTCGATCAACGTCAGCGCGCGCCAGTTCCACCAGCCCGATTTCGTCGGCAAGGTCGCGGCGGCGATCGAGCGCAGCCGCATCCACCCGGGCGGACTCAAGATCGAGCTCACCGAGAGCGTGGTGATCGGCGACATCGAGACCACGGTGCTGCGCATGCGCCAGATCAAGGCCCTGGGCGTGAAGTTCGCGCTAGACGACTTCGGCACCGGTTACTCCTCGCTGTCCTATCTGAAGCGCCTGCCCTTCGACCAGCTGAAGATCGACCAGATGTTCGTGCGCGACATGGAGAAGGACACCAGCAGCGAGGCGATCGTCCGCGCGATCCTCGCAATCAGCCGCTCGCTCGACCTCGAGGTGGTGGCCGAAGGCGTCGAGACCACCGCCCAGCACGAGTTGCTGCTCACACGCGGCTGCGAGCTGTTCCAGGGCTACCTGTTCGGCAGGCCGGTACCGATCGAGGCGTGGAAGGCGGACTGAGCATGGCGTACTTCCATCCGATCCACGCCCACTCTGCGCGGCGCAGCCTCGGCCTGCTCGCCATCGGCCTGGCGGGACTGATCGCGCTGTGGTGGATTCCGACCCCGCCGGGGGTGGCCGGGCTGGCCCACTACCTCCCGCTGCACATGGCGCTCGAGACGCTCGCGATCGTCGCCGCCGTGCTGGTTTTCGCGGTGGCCTGGCTCACCCCGGAGCGCAGCACGGCGGTCGGCATGCGCATCCTCGCGTGCTGCTTCCTCGGCGTCGCGGTGCTGGACTTCAGCCACATGCTCTCGTACCAGGGGATGCCGGATTTCGTCACCCCGAGCAGCCCGGAGAAGGCGATCGACTTCTGGTTCGCCGCCCGCCTGCTCGCGGCGACCGGGATGCTGCTGGCGGCGTTGCTGCCCTGGCGGGGATGCCGCGGCGTCACGCCCGGCCTCGTGCTGCTCGCGGTGGGCGCCTACGTGGGGCTGGCACACGCGCTCTTCCTGCCGCGGCCCGAATGGGCGCCGCGGACCTTCATCGCCGGCGAGGGGCTGACCGCCTTCAAGGTCGGCGTCGAGATCGCCCTGACGCTGGCATTCGCCGCATCCGCCGCCGTGCTCGCCTGGCGCATGCGCAAACCCTGCGCCTTCGACGCGCCCGCCCTGCTCGGTGCGGCGGGCTGGATGGCCCTGAGCGAGCTGTTCTTCACGATGTACGCGGACGTCACCGACGTCTACAACCTCGCCGGCCACCTGTACAAGATCGGCGCGCACTACCTGCTCTTCCGCGCGCTGGTGGTCGACGGCATCCGCGCACCCTACGCGGCGCTCGAGCGCTCGCGCACCGAGCTCGCGGAGAACTCCTCACGGCTGACCGACGAACACCGCCGCCTCGAATCCATCCTGGCCGGCACCCGCGCCGGCACCTGGGAATGGAACGTGCAGACCGGCGAGACCATCTTCAACGCGCGCTGGGCGGAGATGCTCGGCTATCGCCTCGAAGAGCTCGAGCCGATCTCGATCGACACCTGGCGGCGCTTCGCCCATCCGGACGATCTCGCCGACTCGGACGCCGCGATACGCCGTCATCTTCGTGGCGAAACGCCGTATTACGAGCACGAGGCCCGCATGCGGCATCGGGCAGGCCACTGGATCCGCGTGCAGGACCGCGGCGCGCTGCGCACCCTCACCGCCGAGGGCGAGCCCGAATGGATGTTCGGCACCCATATCGACGTCAGCGACCGGCATCGCGCGGAGCAGGAGCGCGGCGAGGCGCTGAACCGCCTGCGCCAGCTCTCGGACAGCGTGCCCGGCGTGCTGTTCGAGTGCCGCGTGGAAGCCGACGGCAGGATGGTTTTCCCCTACGTCGGCCGGCAGATCGACGAGTTGATCGGCTGCTGCGCCGACGATGTGGTGGACGACGCCACGGCGTTCTACGCCCGCCTGCATCCCGACGACCGTGCTCAGGTCATCGAGGAGGTCCGCCGCGCGAAGGACGCCCTGCAGGACTGGTCCGCGTCCTTCCGCGTCCTCCACCCCGTGCACGGCGAGCGCCGGATCCGTGGCGAGGCGCGCTGCCAGGCGCAGCCCGACGGCGCCGGCGAGTGGTTCGGCTACCTCCAGGACGAGACCGAGGCCCACCGGAACCAGGAGTGGCTGCGCCTCTCCGCCCGCGTGTTCGACGCCAGCCAGGAGGGCATCCTGGTCACCGACGCCGAGGTCCGCATCGTCGACGCGAATCCGGCGATGGAGGCACTGACCGGGTACGCCAGGGATGCGCTGCTCGGCCGCAACCCGAGCGTGCTCCGCTCGGGCCGGCACGACGCCGCCTTCTTCGCCGCGATGTACACGAAGCTGCAGCATGACGGGCGCTGGCAGGGCGAGATGTGGAACCGGCACCGCTCGGGCGAGATCTACGTGGTCAAGGTTTCGATCTCCACCGTACGTGACGAGTCCGGGCGGATCGAGCATTACGTGGCCGTGTTCACCGACGTCAGCAAGCTGATGGCGCAACGCGACCACTTCAGTTCGCTCGCCAATTTCGACGCTCTCACCGGCCTGCCCAACCGTCGCCTGCTCGACGACCGCCTGCACCAGGCGGTCGCCAACGCACGCCGTGGCAAGCCGCTCGCGGTCTGCATGCTCGACCTCGATGGCTTCAAGGCGGTCAACGACAGCGCCGGCCACGCGGAGGGCGACCGCCTGCTGATCGAGCTCGCGCAGCGCATGCAGAACACCCTGCGCGGCGGCGAGACGCTCGCCCGCCTCGGCGGCGACGAGTTCGTCCTGCTGCTGCTCGACGGTGACTTCCGCCCGGCGCTCGAGCGCGTGCTCGAGGTGGCGCGCGCGCCGGTCGCACTCTCCGACGGCACGCTCGCCCGCGTCACCGCCAGCATCGGCGCCAGTCGCTGGCGCCACGGCGTCGAGGGCGGCGCCCAGCTGCTGCGCGAGGCCGACCAGGCCCTGTACCGCGCCAAGCGCTGCGGGAAAGACCTCTGGATGCTCCACGCACCGGAGGATGGGACCGCAGCGGAGCGCCCGCCGGCCTAGGACAGCGTCGCACTCGCCAGCTTGGCGCCGAAGCCGATGAAGACACCGCCCACCCCCGCGGTCGCACCCGCGGCCATGCGACGGTGGCGGCGGAACTGCGCGGCCAGGCGCGCGCCGGCGAAGATCAGCGTGGACAGGTAGAGCACGCTGCACGCTTGCACGATTACGCCGAGGATCACGAAGGACAGCGCCGGATGCTCGTAGGCGGGATCGACGAACTGAATGAAGAAGGAGACGAAGAAGAGGATCGCCTTCGGGTTCATCAGGCTGATCAGCAGCGCGGTGCGGAAGGGGTGCGGCGTGCTGCGCACGGGCGGATAGTCCGGCTGGCCATCGCCGACCTGCGCCGCCGTCTCGTCGCCGCGCCGCCAGGTCGCCAGTGCCCCGCGCAGCAGGTTCAGCCCCACCCAGCCGAGGTAGGCCGCACCCGCGTACTTGATCACCATGAACAGCTCGGGCGTGGCACGCAGGACCGAGGCCATGCCGGTGACCGCGAGCAGCATCAGGATGGTGTCGCCGACGAAGATCCCCGCCGCGCCCTGGTAGCCGGCGCGCACGCCCCAGCGCGAAGCCGCCGCCATCACGTAGAGCGAGTTGGGCCCCGGCAGCAGCACGATGAAGACGGTGCCGAGGACGAAGGTGAGGAGGTCGGTGATGCCGTAGAACATGATCGGGGCACGCGCAGGGTCGGGGTGGGAGACTGGGCCGGCGATTACTTTGCCACGACCACGCGCTCACGGCCAGGCGCGAAAGCGGCGCGCTCATTGTCGCTGCGCGACGAACTCCAGCGGCGGATCGACCGAATGGCTGCGGCGGATCTGCACGCGCACGCGCAGGGTCTCGCCCTCGCGCCAGACCTCGTAGAGCTGGCCCATCTCGCGCGGCGCCTCATTGCCCGAGACCGACTCGCTGCGGGTCAGGAAGCGCAGCCGCCCGCCGCTCCACTCGACGGCCTCGAGCATGCGCGGCACGCCCAGGAAGCTGGCCGTGCCGTCGATGCGTCCGTCCGCCAGGGTGAATACATAGTGCTCGCGCAAGGTGAGGTTCCACGGATAGGCGACCTCTGCGCTCCATTCTCCGACGAGCTGGTGCGGTCCGTCGTCGCTGCGCAGCCACCACCCGCCACCGGCGAGCACGAGCGCGATCGCCACGACCAGGGCCGCCAGCTTCCTGCGTCGCGAGGCAGCCCCTCGCGGCGCGGCCGACGCTCGCCACTGCTCGAGCTCCGTCTCCAGGCGGACAAGATCGGCGTTCCATCCGGCATCGCCGAGTGCGAGCGCGTTGCGGTTGGCGAGTCCGCGCAGGGTCGGCGGGAGCGCCTCGGCCGCAGGCATCGTCGCCCCGCCGACCAGCACCGGAATCACCGGCTTGCCCGATGCGAGCGCGAGCTCGACCTCGCGACGGACGTAGTCGCCGGCATCCTCCAGACGGCGTCCGCGCTCGTCGCGTGCTTCGAGCCAGCGCGGGCCGATCACCACCAGCACCGCCTGGACCTTGTGCAGGGCCTGCTCGATGACCGCGCCGAAATCCGCTCCGGCGGAGATGTCGTCGACGTCGCGGAACACGCTGTCGGCTCCGAGGCGCCGTTCGAGCGCGTCCGCGAGCCGACCGGCGAAGCCGGCGCTGTCGTCACGGCGATAGGAGATGAAGACCTTGGACATGAATGTCGACCGCAACCGGGGAACCTGATCCATTCAAGCACGCAAGCCGCGGGACGACCAGCCTCGCGAACGACGCGAAGGCCGGGAGTCGCCCCCGCAGCCACCGACCATCCCGATAAATTCAATAAATGAAAAAACAAACAAAAAAGCGAATAAAACGGGTGTTCGACGCGTGATTGGTCACGGCTTTAACTGCCGATCGCCCCTAGCATTCATCCACGCCGACATGCCGCAACCCGATCAAGTTGACGCCTGCACTGCCGTTAACCGGGAAGCAGGCGATGCGAACCCGTGACTTCATTCACGCTGCAGGACAAAGCCCGCGCACGAATAGATCACGATCAAGTGCCCATGAACATAAAGCCGATTTAATTTCACAGCGAACAGCAGCCGCCCCCACCCGTCGCCCGAACCCTCAACGATTCACACGCCATGAAAACGATCTTCCTCGTCGATGACTCCGCAACCATCCTGCTCTCCATCTCGGGAATCCTGGCGAAGGCGGGCTACGCGGTCGAGAAGGCCCCCAGCGCGCTCGACGCCCTCAAGAAGTTCCAGGCCGGCGTCAAGGTCGATCTGCTGATCACCGATCTCAACATGCCCGGCATGAACGGCATCGACTTCATCAAGGAAGTGCGCAAGCTGCCGAATTACCGCTTCATGCCCATCCTCTTCCTGACCACCGAATCCCAGCAGTCCAAGAAGGCCGAGGCCAAGGCGGCCGGCGCGTCCGGATGGATCGTCAAGCCGGCCTCCGCGGACGAACTTCTCAACACCATCAAGCTCGTCATGCGCTGACCATGAACTCCGCGACCTACCTGCGCCGATCCCTGCAGACCCTGCTCTTCGTCGCCCTCGCGGTGGGGGTGACGGTGTACTTGCTGAACGACTGGTTCCACGGCAGCCTCCTTCCGGCGGTCGGCATCGCCCAGCCGCTCGGGGACGCGCTCGGCTCGGTCCTGATCGTGTTCGCGGTGGCGGTCGCCATCCGGGTGGTCTCGTATGCCTTCTTCCGCGACCTGGCGATGGGCGAGGACAAGGCGCTGGAGTCGCACACCCACGCACGCGAGCAGACGGCCGCGGTGTGCCGCGAGGTCGCGACCGAACTGCGCGGCGTTCCGAACTACAGCGGCGTGCTGCGCGGCCAGCTCGACAGCGTGGTGCAGCAGACCGAGCAGGCCGCCTACGACATCAGCGAGCGCCTCCAGACGATCGACTCCGTGGTTGGAGAGCTCAATGGTTTCGTTGCCCACGTCTCGGACGAATCGGCCGCACTCGCCCACGACTCCGAGGCCCGCATCGCCAGCAACCACCAGCTCATCGCGCGCATGCAGGAGTACATCGACTTCCGCATCCAGCAGGCACACGAGGACGAGGCGCGGGTCGCCCAGGTGGTGCAGGAGGCACGCTCGCTCGGCTCGCTCACCGGCCTGATCAAGGACATCGCGGCGCAGACCAACCTGCTCGCCCTCAACGCCGCGATCGAAGCGGCGCGAGCGGGCGAGAGCGGGCGCGGCTTCGCCGTGGTGGCCGACGAGGTGCGCAAGCTGTCTTCGGAGACCGAGAAGGCGGTGGGCTCGATCAACCAGGGCATCCTCGGCGTCGCCGGGACGATCGAATCGCAACTGCACGAGCGCCTGCAGCGGACGGCTCCGGACGAGGAGCGGATCGCGCTGTCCCAGTTCGCGACCCAGCTCGGCGAACTCGGCACGAGCTACGAGCAGGTACTGCGCGCGCAGGCAAACACGATCGACACGGTGCGCCACAGCAGCGAGCGGCTTTCCACCATGTTCATGGATGCGCTCGCCAGCGTGCAGTTCCAGGACGTGATCCGCCAGCAGATCGAGCACACCTCCGACTCCCTGACCCGCCTCGACAGCCACCTCGGCGTGCTTGCCGAGCGCCTGGAACAAAGCGAGAACGCCGACTTCTCCTACACCCCGCTGGCCGAGCACCTCGACGAGATCTACGGTCGCTACGTGATGACGCAGCAACGCGAGACACACGCCCAGGCAACCGGCAGCAAGAAGGCATCCGCAACGGACCTGCCCGGCAACAACAAGATCGAACTGTTCTGAGTCCCACCATGCCCACCCGCAAGAAGAAGAGCCCGACGCCCCTCGCGTTCACCGAGGACATGACCATCTACCATGCCGCCGCGCAGAAGCAGCGCCTGATCGACGCACTGGAGGGCTGCGAACGCCTCGAGATCGACCTCTCCTGCGTCAACGAGATCGATACCGCCGGCTTCCAGCTCCTCGTCCTGATCAAGCGCGAAGCGCGCCGGCTGGGCAAGGACGCGCAGATCGTCGCGCACAGCGAGGCCGTCCGCGACATCCTCGATTTCTACAACATGGCTGTCGACTTCGGCGATCCGCTGCTGATCCCGGCCGAGAAGACCTGACCCGCGCCCCGCCCGATCATGGATGAAATCACCTCCGTATTCGTCACCGAGAGCCGCGAACAGCTCGCCGCCCTCGAAGCCGCCCTGCTCGAGCTCGAGAGCCGGCCCGGTGACGACGACACCCTGAACGCGATCTTTCGCAGCGCACACACGATCAAGGGCGGCGCCGGCGTCATCGAATGCGGCTACATCGTCGCCTTCACCCACGTGGTCGAGAACGTGCTCGACAAGCTGCGCAACGCCGAGATCACCCTCGACTCCGACCTCATCGCCCTGCTGCTGGTGTGCTCGGACCACATCGGCAACCTCCTGGGCGTGCTCGAGTCGGGAGCCAGTGCCCCCGATGCGGACCTCGCCGCGGAAGGCGAGGCCTTGCTCGCCCGCCTGCAGCGCGACTGGCTGTCGGGCGAAAGGGCGGAGTCCCGCTCCGGCCCACCCACGGCCATGCCGCCACCGTTGCAGAGCAGCGGCGGCGGGGCGGTGGAAACCGACTGCTGGCACATCTCGCTGCGCTTCGGGGCGGACGTGCTGCGCAACGGCATGGACCCGCTGTCCTTCCTGCGCTACCTCGGCACCATCGGGCGCATCGAGCGACTGGAGACGCTCACCGACGCGATGCCCGAGACCGCGGCGATGGACCCCGAGGCCTGCTATCTGGGCTTCGAGATCAGCTTCTCCTCGGACGCGGACAAGGCCGCGATCGAGCGGGTGTTCGACTTCGTTCGCGACGACTGCAGCCTGCAGATCCTGCCGCCGCACAGCCGCCTGTCCGATTACGTCGCGCTGATCGCCAGCCTGCCCGAGGACCCGATGCGACTGGGCGAGATCCTCGTCCGCGTCGGTGCACTGACCCAGGTCGAGCTCGACGAGGGGCTGGCCGCACAGCACCGCGCCGAAGCGCACGCCGAGGGCGAGGCCGCGGCCGAAGGCGTTGAAGACGAAGCCCGCCCGCAGATCGGCGAGATCCTCGTCGAACAGAAGGTCGTGCAGCCCGAACTGGTCGAAGCTGCGGTCGCCCGCCAGAAGCAGGTGAGCGAAAAGAAGGCCGCCGAGGCGCGCCTGATCCGCATCCAGGCCGACAAGCTCGACCGCCTGATCGACCTCGTGGGTGAGCTCGTCATCGCCGGCGCCAGCGTCAGCCTGCTCGCCAGCAAGAGCGGGCTGGGCGATCTGGTCGAGGCGACCTCGCTCACCGGGCGCCTGGTCGAGAGCATCCGCGACGCCGCGCTGCAGCTGCGCATGGTGCAGATCGGCGAGACCTTCAACCGCTTCAACCGCGTGGTGCGCGACACCTCGCGCGAGATGGGCAAGGACATCGAGCTGGTGATCAGCGGCGGCGAGACCGAGCTGGACAAGTCGATGGTCGAGAAGATCGGCGACCCGCTGATGCACCTGGTGCGCAACGCCATGGACCACGGCCTCGAGCAGCCCGCGCTGCGCGAGGCCAACGGCAAGCCCGCCCGCGGCCGGCTCGAGCTCAATGCCTTCCACGACTCGGGCAGCATCGTGATCGAGGTCGTGGACGACGGCGCCGGCCTCAACCGCGAGCGCATCCTCGCCAAGGCCGTCGAGCGCGGCCTGGCCCAGCCCGGCCAGGCGCTGTCCGACGCCGAGATCTACAACCTGATCTTCGAGCCGGGCTTTTCCACCGCCGAGAAGGTCACCAACATCTCGGGCCGCGGCGTGGGCATGGACGTGGTCCGCCGCAACATCCAGAGCCTGCGTGGCAGCGTCGATGTGCGCTCCGAACTCGGCAAGGGCTCGCGCTTCGCCATCCGCCTGCCGCTCACGCTCGCGATCATCGACGGCTTCCTGGTCGGCGTGGGCGACGCGGCCTATGTGATCCCGCTCGACAGCGTGGTCGAGTGTATCGAGCTGTCGACGGACGCGAGCGAGCGCGACTACGTGAACCTGCGCGGCGAGGTGCTGCCGCTGGTGCGCCTGCGTCAGATGTTCGCGATCGAGGGCGAGGCTCCGCCGCGCCAGAACGTGGTCGTGGTGCAGTACGCCGGCACCAAGTCGGGCATCGTGGTCGACCAGCTGATGGGCGAGTTCCAGACCGTGATCAAGCCGCTCGGCAGCATCTTCCGCCACATCAAGGGCATCGGCGGCTCGACCATCCTCGGCAGCGGCGAGGTCGCGCTGATCCTCGACGTCCAGGCCCTGGTGCAGCGCTGCGCGCGCAGCGAAGAACAGCGCGCCACCGGCGCACCGGCATCGCGCGCCCTGCCCGCCGCCGGGCGAACCTGACCCCCATTACGCTTCCCCGCATTCCCCTGGAGTTCATCATGAAGAACCTGAAAATCGGCATCCGGCTCGGCGTCGGCTTTGCCATCGTGCTCCTGCTGCTGATCGCAATCGCGGTCATGGGCAGCATGCGGCTGAACAATCTGCAAAGCCAGATCACCGATCTCGTCCGCGACAAGAACGTCAAGGTGGCGACCTCCAACGACATGATCGCGTCGATCAGCCTGCTCGGCATGACGCACCGGAACATGCTGATCATGCGCGACGACAAGGACCTTCCCGGCTTCCTGCAGACCGCAGGCGAAGAGCGCGCCAAGCTGGCCAAGAACATCGAGATCCTCGACGAGCTCTCCTACGGCGACGAGGGCGAGCGCCTGCTCGACGGCATCAAGTCGGCCCGCCAAGGCTTCGTCGGCCTGCAACAACAGTTCGAGGCCCTGGTCCAGCAGCGCGACTTCGATGCGGCGGTCAGCATGTTCTCGGCGACCTACCGCCCGGCCTTCCTCACCTATCTCGACGCCCTGAAGAAGTTCATCGCCTACCAGACCGACCTGATGCAGAGCACCGGTCGCGACGCGGAGGCGCTCGGCGAGCAGTCGGTCGCGCTGCTGATCGGGCTGGCCATCGCCGCGCTGCTGGTCGGCATCGGCTTCGCCATCTTCATCACGCGCTCGATCACCCGCCCGGTCGGCGAAGTGCTCGACGCCGCCAAGAAGATGGCCGTCGGCGACTTCGCATTCGATCTCAAGTCGGACGCCAAGGACGAAGTGGGTGAGGTGGTGCGCGCCGTGGCAGGCGTGCAGACCAGCGTGAAGACCATGATCGCCGACGCCGGCATGCTGTCGGCGGCGGCCGTGGCCGGCAAGCTCGCCACGCGCGCCGATGCCAGCCGGCACGAGGGCGACTTCCGCAAGATCGTCGAAGGCGTCAACGCCACCCTGGACGCGGTCATCGGCCCGCTCAACGTCGCCGCCGCCTACGTCGACCAGATCGCCCGCGGCGCCATCCCGGCGAAGATCACCGACACCTACAACGGCGACTTCAACACCATCAAGAACAACCTCAACACCGCCAT
>JAEUNQ010000339.1 GCA_016790365.1 Thauera sp.
CCGTTCACGATCTCGGCCTTGGCATCTTCCACCGTGCCCCAGCCGAGGACCTTGACCCACTTGCCGGGCTCGAGGTCCTTGTAGTGCTCGAAGAAGTGCACGGTCTGCTTCATCAGCAGCTCGGGCAGGTCGTCGGTAGTCTGCACCTTGTCGTACAGCGGGGTCAGCTTGGACACCGGCACGGCCACAACCTTGGCGTCGACGCCGCCGTCGTCTTCCATCTTCAGCACACCGACCGGGCGGCAGCGGATGACCACGCCCGGCTGCAGCGGGAACGGGGTCACGACCAGCACGTCGACCGGGTCGCCATCGCCAGCGATGGTGTGCGGAACGTAGCCGTAGTTCAGCGGATAGCGCATCGAGGTGCCCATGAAGCGGTCGACGAAGACGGCACCGCTGTCCTTATCCACCTCGAACTTGATCGGATCGCCCTGGGCGGAGATCTCGATGATGACGTTGATGTCGTTCGGCACGTCCTTGCCGGCGCTGACCTGTTCGTAACCCATACATCCCTCCCGTGGAAAAATTGTGCGCGGATTATAGGGGGAAACCACAATGTCTTGCACTGCGGCGATGCCCCCGCTGGGGCGGCGGATCAGGCCGGGGAATCGAAGCCCGCGCCCTCGACCGCGGCGCGCAGCGCCTCGACCGACACCTTGGCGGGATCGTGACGCACGGTGGCGGACGCGCCTTCGAGCGACACCTGCACGTCCTCCACGCCGGGCAGCGCCTTCAGCACGCCGGTGACGTTCTTCACGCAACCGCCGCAGCTCATGCCTTCGACCTTGATCGTCGTCTCGTTCATCGATTCTGCACTCCAGATGGATTGAAAGGGGCGCGCCATCGCGCCCTCAGGTCACGCACACCACGCCGCGCCACAGGTCGCCGCCGAGCGAGGGCGCGTGGTAGAGGCCGAACACGCCGAAGCCGAGCACCAGCAGGCCGGAGGCCAGTCGCACCTTGGGGTGGCGGGTGATGTCGCGGAAACGCTTGAAGAGCATGCCGGCCAGCAGCAGGTTGGGCAGCGTGCCCAGCCCGAAGGCCAGCATCAGGCCGGCGCCGCGCGCGCCCGATCCGGTGACCAGCGCGGTGGCGAGGATGGAATAGGTGAGCCCGCAGGGGATGAAGCCCCACAGCATGCCGAGCGGCAGCGCCTGCCCGACCGAGCGCGCAGGCAGGAAGCGTCGCGTGGCGGGCTGGATGCGCCGCCACAGCACGTGGCCGACGCGCTCGATGGGCGCGAGCAGGCGGGTGAAGCCGGTGAGGTAGAGCCCGAGCGCAACCAGCATCAGGTTGGCGAGCACGTACAGCGTCATCTGCACCGGCAGCATGCCCTCGTAGAGCAGGCCGACCGAGCCGAGCAGGCCGACGCCGGCGCCGAGCAGGGTGTAGGTGCCGATGCGCCCGAGGTTGTAGGCCAGGTGCAGCGGCCACTGCGGCCGGCTGCCGGGCGCCTGCACCTGCATGCTGAGCGCGCCGACGATGCCGCCGCACATCGACACGCAGTGCGTGCCGCCGAGCAGGCCGATCAGGAAGACGGCGAGGTAACCGGTTTCGGGCATGAAGAAGAAAGGCCCCGCGGGCAATGCGAGGCCTTCATTCTACGCTGCGGTGCGCCATCCGTGCGGCGTTCAGATCACCCGCGAGTAGCGCTGGCGCTCGCGGTCGGCGCGCAGGTAGCGGTCGAAGACCATCGCGATGCCGCGCACCAGCAGGCGGCCGCCGGGCTGCACGCTGATCCAGTCGCCGTCGATCTTCACCAGCCCCGCCTTCTCCATCTCCTGCAGCTCGGCGAGCTCCTCGGCGAAGTACTCGCGGAAGTTGACCAGGTAGGCGATCTCGATCGACTGCATCGAGAGCTCGAAGTGGCACATCAGCGCCTGGATGATCGCGCGCCGCAGCAGGTCGTCGGCGGTGAGCTCGATGCCGCGCAGCACCGGCAGCTCGTCGCGGTCGAGCGCGTCGTAGTACTCGTCG
>JAEUNQ010000028.1 GCA_016790365.1 Thauera sp.
GCCGCGGCTGCTGCAGCGTGCCGAAGCGCTCGGGCTGCCGGTGTACGAGGGCTACGGCCTGTCGGAGTGCGCCTCGGTGGTGTGTCTCAACACCCCGTCGGCGCGCCGTATCGGCACGGTGGGGCGGCCCTTGCCGCACGCAGGGGTGCGCATCGGCGACGACGGCGAGGTGCAGGTGCGCGGCGCGCGCATGCTCGGCTACCTCGGCGAGGCGCCGCAGGCGGACGCGTTGGCGGCCGATGCGTGGCTGGGCACCGGCGACCTCGGCCATTTCGACGACGGCTTCCTGGTCCTGCACGGACGCAGGAAGCACCAGTTCATCACCGCCTACGGGCGCAACGTGAACCCCGAGTGGGTCGAGGCGGAGCTGGTCCAGCAGGGAGCGATCGCGCAGGCCTGGGTGTACGGCGAGGCCCGCCCCGAGAACCTTGCCGTGCTCGTGCCGCGCCGCGCCGACTGCAGCGATGCCGAGCTCGAGGCGGCGGTGGCCGCCGCCAACGCGGGCCTGCCCGACTACGCGCGCGCGCACCGCTGGCTGCGCGCCGAGGTGCCCTTCACCCCGGCAAACGGCCTCCTCACCGCCAACGGCCGCCTGCGCCGCGCTGCGCTCGCGGCGCACTACCTGCCGCGCAGCGGCGCCGATGGCGGCGCCCCGGGCGTCCACTTCACCTCCTTCAGCGACGAGACCGAAACATGAGCTTCTTCCAGCAACTCCAGGACCAGACCGTGGCCGAACGCGACATGCTGTTCGCCGCGCCGATCATCCAGCAGGCGCTCGCCGGCAAGGTCGCGCTGCCGAGCTACATCGCCTTTCTCACCGAGGCGTATCACCACGTCAGCCACACCGTGCCGCTGCTGATGGCCTGCGGCGCGCGCCTGCCCGCACGGCTCGAATGGCTGCGCGGCGCGATCGCCGAATACATCGACGAGGAGTATGGCCACCAGGAGTGGATCCTGAACGACCTCGCCGCCTGCGGCGCCGACCCCGACGCGGTGCGCCGCAGCCAGCCGGCGCTCCCCACCGAGCTGATGGTGGCCTACGTCTACGACCGCATCGCGCGCCATAACCCGGTGAGCTTCTTCGGCATGGTCAACGTGCTCGAAGGCACCAGCATCGCGCTCGCCACCCGCGCGGCGGGGACGATCCGCAGCAGCCTGGGGCTGCCGCCCGAGGCCTTCAGCTACCTGAACTCGCACGGCAGCCTCGACCTCGAGCACATGGACTTCTTCGCGACGCTGATGAACCGGCTCGACGAGGACGACGACCGTGCCGCGGTGGTGCACACCGCGCGCGTCGTGTATCGCCTGTACGGCGACATTTTCCGCGGCCTGCCGCTGGCGGCCTGAGGAGCGCCGCGATGGAACTGAACGGAAGCCGCGTGCTGGTCACCGGCGCGAGCGGGGGCATCGGCGACGCGCTGGTCGAGCAGCTTTGCAAGGCGGGCGCGCAGGTGCTGGCGGTCGGTCGCGACGTGGACAGGCTCGCGGCCGCGGAGCAGCGTTTTCCGCACGCGCTGCGCGCGCTCGCCGCCGATCTCGCCACCCCCGCCGGCGTCGATGCGGTGGCTGCCGCGGCGCGGGATTTCGGCGGCGTCGACTGCGTGGTCCAGGCCGCCGGCCTCAACCGCTTCGGCCTCGTCGAGCAGCAGGACGACGAGGCCATCGCGGCCCAGGTCGCGCTCAACCTGGTGGCGCCGATGCTGCTCTCCCGGCGCCTGCTGCCCTTGCTGCGCGAGCGCCCGCGCGCGGTGCTGCTGTTCGTCGGCTCGACCTTCGGCGCGATCGGCTATCCCGGCTTCGCGCCCTACAGCGCGAGCAAGTTCGGCCTGCGCGGCTTCGCCGAGGCCTTGCGCCGCGAGCTCGCCGACGGCCCGGTGCGCGTGCTCTACCTGGCGCCACGCGCGACGCGCACCGCGATGAACGCCAGCGTGGTGGTCGAGATGAACCGCGCGCTTGGCGTGGCGATGGACCCGCCGGCGCAGGTCGCCGCCGCGATCGTGCAGGCGCTGCGCGACGAGTCGCCCGAGCGCCATCTCGGCTGGCCGGAGCGCTTCTTCGCCCGCCTCAACCGGCTGCTGCCGCGCGTGGTCGATCGCGCCCTGCGCGGACAGCTGGCCACCATCCAGCGTTTCGCCCATTCCGAACCGGAGGAAAACCGCCCATGAAC
>JAEUNQ010000036.1 GCA_016790365.1 Thauera sp.
TCCAGCCCCCGGTCTTCAACCCCATCACCGGCGCCATCCGCGCCCTCGCGATGGACGCGGTGCAGCAGGCCAACTCCGGCCACCCGGGCGCACCCATGGGCATGGCCGAGATCGCCGAAGTCCTCTGGCGCCACCACCTCAGGCACAACCCGGCCAACCCCAAGTGGGCCGACCGCGACCGCTTCGTGCTGTCGAACGGCCACGGCTCCATGCTGATCTACGCGCTGCTGCACCTCACCGGCTACGACCTCCCGATCGAGGAGCTCAAGCGCTTCCGCCAGCTCCACAGCAAGACCCCCGGCCACCCCGAATACGGCTACGCCCCGGGCGTCGAGACCACCACCGGCCCGCTCGGCCAAGGCATCACCAACGCGGTGGGCATGGCGCTGGCCGAGAAGATCCTCGCCGCCGAGTTCAACCGCCCCGGGCATGAGGTGGTCGACCACCACACCTACGTCTTCCTCGGCGACGGCTGCCTGATGGAAGGCATCTCGCACGAGGCCTGCTCGCTCGCCGGCACCTGGGGCCTGGGCAAGCTCGTCGCCTTCTACGACGACAACAACATCTCCATCGACGGCCACGTGCAGGGCTGGTTCACCGACGACACGCCCAAGCGCTTCGAAGCCTACGGCTGGCAGGTGATCCGTGACGTGCAGGGCCACGACCCGGTCGCCATCGAGGCCGCCCTCCAGCAGGCCAAGGCCAACACCGCCCAGCCCACGCTGATCTGCTGCAAGACCATCATCGGCGCCGGCGCCCCCAACAAGCAGGACAGCCATGACGTGCATGGCGCCCCGCTCGGCGCCGCCGAGATCGAGGCCGCACGCGCCCACATCGGCTGGAACCACCCGCCCTTCCACATCCCGGCCGAGGTCTACGCCGCCTGGGACGCGCGCACCAAGGGCGCCTCGCTCGAGGCCCAGTGGAACGCCGCCTTCGCCGCCTACCGCGCCGCCCACCCCGAGCTCGCCGCCGAGTTCGAGCGCCGCATGGCCGGCAATCTGCCCGCCGACTGGGACGCCCACGTCGCCGCGGTGCTCGCCAAGGTGACCGACAAGGCCGAGACCATCGCCACCCGCAAGGCCAGCCAGAACGCCATCGAGGCCTACGCGCCCCGGCTGCCCGAACTCCTGGGCGGCTCGGCCGACCTCGCCGGCTCCAACCTCACGCTGTGGTCGGGCGCCAAGGGCGTCAGTAAGACCAGCGGCGGCAACTACGTGTATTACGGAGTGCGCGAGTTCGGCATGGCGGCGATCGCCAACGGCGTCAGCCTGCACGGCGGCCTCATCCCCTACACCGCCACCTTCCTGATGTTCAGCGAGTACGCGCGCAACGCCCTGCGCATGGCCGCGCTGATGAAGGTACGCCAGATCTTCGTGTTCACGCACGACTCGATCGGCCTCGGCGAGGACGGCCCCACCCACCAGCCGGTGGAGCAGACCGCCACGCTGCGCCTGATCCCCAACATGGACGTATGGCGCCCCTGCGACACCACCGAATCGGCGGTGGCGTGGGCGAACGCGATCGAGCGTCGCGACGGTCCGACCAGCATGTGCTTCTCGCGCCAGAACCTGCCCTTCCAGGCGCGCAGCGCCGAGCAGGTGGCCGCAATCCGCAAGGGCGGCTACGTGCTTTCCGAAGCGGAAGGGAGCAAGCCGCAGGCAGTGATCCTCGCCACCGGCTCCGAGGTCGCGCTCGCCATGGCCGCGCAGAAGACCCTCGCCGAGCAGGGCGTCGCGGTGCGCGTGGTGTCCATGCCCTCGACCAACGTCTTCGACCGCCAGGACGCCGCGTACAGGGCGAGCGTGCTTCCCGCCGGCCTGCCGCGTGTCGCGGTCGAGGCTGGCACGACCGACGGCTGGTACAAGTACGTCGGGCTGGAGGGCCGCGTGATCGGCATCGACCGCTTCGGCGAGTCGGCGCCGGCGGGCGAGCTCTTCAAGTATTTCGGCATCACCGCGGATGCGGTGGTGCAGGCCGTTAAGACGGTGCTCTGACGAGACCCTGGCGCGGGAGCGGCTCCGGAAACGGACCGCTCCCGCTGCACATCAGGGCGCGGTCCAGCGCGGGCCGGCAGGGCAGCAGCAAACACGAGTCACCCGGTTTTCCATCGTAATTTCAGGGAGAAGCATCGATGAGCATCAAGGTCGCCATCAACGGTTTCGGTCGTATCGGTCGCTGCACGCTGCGCGCCATCTACGAGCAGGGCCTGCAGAACGAATTCGAAGTGGTCGCCATCAACGCCTCCGGCGATCTGGCCACCAACGCCCACCTGCTCAAGTACGACACCACCCACGGCCGCTTCGCCACCTCGGTCGAGACCGAGGGCGAGAACGTCATCATCATCGACGGCAAGAAGATCCCCTTCTACTCCACCAAGGACCCGAAGGGCGTGAACTGGGGCAGCCACGGCGTGGACGTGCTGCTCGAATGCACCGGCGCCTACACCACCAAGGCCAAGGCCCAGGCCCTGCTCGACCAGGGTGCCAAGCGCGTGCTGATCTCCGCCCCGGGCGGCGACGACGTGGACACCACCATCGTCATGGGCGTGAACGAGGACGCGCTGAAGGCCGGCATGACCGTCGTCTCCAACGCCTCATGCACCACCAACTGCCTGGCCCCGGTCGCCAAGATCCTGGCCGACAGCGTCGGCATCAAGCAGGGCCTGATGACCACCATCCACGCCTACACCAACGACCAGGTCACCGTGGATGTGCGCCACAAGGACCTGCGCCGTGCGCGTGCTGCCGCCGCCAACATCATCCCGACCAAGACCGGCGCCGCCAAGGCCGTCGGCCTGGTGCTGCCACAGCTCGTCGGCAAGGTCGACGGTTTCGCCCTGCGCGTGCCGACCATCAACGTGTCGCTGGTCGACCTCACCTTCACCGCCGAGCGCGCCACCACCAAGGAAGAGATCAACGCGCTGATGACCGCCGCGGCCAACGGCCCGCTCAAGGGTATCCTGGCAGTGAATAACGAGCCGCTGGTGTCATCCGACTTCAACCACACCACGGTGTCCTCCACCTTCGACGCCACCCAGACCCGCGTCATCAAGGGCGAGGACGGCTCGGTGCTGGTCAAGGTGCTGGCCTGGTACGACAACGAGTGGGGCTACTCCTGCCGCATGCTCGACGCCGCACGCGCCTTCTGCAACGCCAAGTAAGCCCGACCCCAGTCGAACCGACGCCCTGCCCTGCAGGGCGTTTTTCCAGGATCGAACGAATCATGCAAGTCAAGAAACTCACCGAACTCGACGTGCGCGGCAAGAAGGTCTTCATCCGCGCCGACCTCAACGTGCCGCAGGACGACGCCGGCAACATCACCGAGGACACCCGCATCCGCGCCTCGCTGCCCTCGAT
>JAEUNQ010000108.1 GCA_016790365.1 Thauera sp.
GCGCGCCTCGGCGACCTGGCCGCCGCCCATCCAGCAGCAGCACAGCTTGAGCCGCACCTGGGCGGCGAGGTCGATGATGTCCTGCGCCACCTCGACCGGATCGACGAGCGCGTGCGGCGACAGGATCACCAGCAGGTTGGACACCGCCGCGTCTTCGGCGAGCGCGAGGATGGCGTCGCGGTAGAGCTTCGCGCTGGCGTCGCCGCCGAGGTCGAGCGGGTTGTGCGAGTGCCGCTCGCGACCGCCGATGCGCTCGAGGGTGGCCACCGTCGGCGAGCCCAGGCTGACGAGCTCCGTGCCGAGGTCCTTGGCGCGGTCGGCGGCGAGGTCGGCCGGGCCGCTGCCGTTGGAAACGATGGCGAGGCTGTCCTCGCGCGGTCGAAAGCCGCAGGACAAGGCCTTGGCGGCGAAGAAGAGCTGGTCGATGTTCTGCACGCGCACCACGCCCGCGCGGCGCATCGCCGCGTCGAAGACGACGTCGGCGAGGCTGGTGTTGTCGACCTCGGGGGCGTTGTTGTCGCTGCGACCGTGGCGGCCGGCCTTGAGCAGGATGATCGGCTTGACGCGCGAGGCCGAGCGCAGCGCGCTCATGAAGCGCCGCGCATTGCGGATGTGATCCACGTACAGCAGGATGTAGCGCGTCCGTGCGTCGTGGATCAGATACTCCAGCGTCTCGCCGTAATCGATGTCCACCGTGCCACCGAGCGAGATCACCGACGAGAAGCCGACGTCGTTGGTCAACGCCCAGTCGAGCACGACCGAGCACATCGCGCCCGACTGCGAGACCAGGGCGATCTCGCCGGGCTTGACCGCGATGCGGGTGAGCGCGGCGTTGATCCCGCTGCCCGGGCGGGCGATGCCCAGGCTGCCCGGTCCGATCAGGCGCAGCCGGCTCTCGCGTGCGGTCTCGATGATGCGGCGCTCGAGGGCGTTCCCGCTGGCGCTGACGATGACCGCGTTGCGCACGCCGCTGCGCCCGCACTGGGCGACGATGGTGTGCAGCATGCGCGCGGGGGTGGCGATGATGGCGAGATCGACCGGACGGCCGATGTCCTCGATCGAGCGATGGCAGGGGTGGTCCTGGATGCTTTCGTACTTCGGGTTGACCGCGTACAGCGCGCCGCGATAGCCGCCCTCGACCAGGTTGCGGAAGATGACGCGTCCGACGGAACCGGGTGCGTCGGAGGCGCCGATGACGGCGATCGAGGACGGTTCGAAGGCGGTGCTGAGGGCGTGGGAGCCGGCCATGATCTTCGCGCTGGAAAGTGGATGTGGTCTAAATGGATAACAGGCCGCTGCCGATTCGGCAATGACCTGCGTCAGGGGGCGTGCGGGCGCGTGCCTGTCCGACAAGGAAAACGGCCGTCGAGACGGCCGTCGGAAGGCTTTGTGGCCGTGCGGACGCGGTGCGCCCGCGGGCCGTGTCAGCGCTCGTCGAAGCTGATCTTCAGGCGCTTGGTGGTGGCGCGCGCCTGGCAGCTCAGCACGTATCCCTGTGCGACCTCGTCCGCCTCGAGGGTGAAGTTCTTGTCCATCACGACCTCGCCCTCCGTCACCTTGGCGCGGCAGGTGCAGCACACGCCGGCCTTGCACGAGAACGGCAGGTCGAGACCGGCGTTGAGGCCGGCGTCGAGCAGGTGTTCGTCGGGGCCGATCGAGATCTCGTGCTCCTTGCCGTCGAGCACCAGGACCATGGTGATGTCCTTGGTCGCGGCGGCGACCGCCTCGGCGGTGCTCGAGGCCCCGACCGGGTGCGCGCCGGCGGGCAGGTTGGCGGTGAAGCGCTCGGTGCGGATGCGGTCGGCCGGCACGCCGGCCTCGGCCAGTGCGGTCTCGGTGGCGGTGATCATCTCGTCGGGACCACAGATGAAGACCTCGTCCATGCTGCCCACCGGCAGCAGGGCGTCGATGATCGCGCGTACCTTGGGACCGTCGATGCGCCCCTGCAGCAGGTCCACTTCCTGGGCCTGGCGCGACAGCACGTGGATCATGGTCAGGCGGTCGCGGTAGCGGTCCTTGAGGTCCTGCAGGTCCTCGTTGAACATCACCGTGGACATGCGGCGGTTGCCGTAGATCAGCGTGAACTTGGAGTCGGGCTGTTCTTCCAGCGTCGTGGCCGCGATCGACAGGATCGGGGTGATGCCCGAGCCGGCGGCGAAGCCGACGCGGTGGATGGCGCGCTTCTTCTTGACCACGAAGCGGCCGTCGGGCGGCATCACCTGGAGGGTGTCACCGGCCTTGATGGCGCGCGTGGCCCAGTTCGAGAACAGGCCGCCTTCCACCGGACGGATGCCGATCTCGAGCTCGCCCTCGCGTGCCAGGCGGCTGCGCGGGCTGCTGATCGAGTAGTTGCGGCGCACGTCCTGGCCGTCGATGGTGGCGCGCAGGGTGAGGAACTGGCCGGGCTCGAAGGCGAAGCGTTCGCGCTCGCCCTCGGGGATGGCGAAGGTGATCGCCACCGCGCCGGCGGCCTCGGGGCTCACGCGCTTGATGGCGAGTTCTTGGAAACGGGGGGCTGACATGGCGTCTGGGCTCCGGCTCTTAATAGGGTTTGAAATAGTCGAAGGGCTC
>JAEUNQ010000133.1 GCA_016790365.1 Thauera sp.
GCCGGTCTCGGCCGCCATGTCGACCACGACCGCGCCCGGCTTCATGCGCGCGATCATGTCGGCGGTGATGATGCGCGGCGCCTTCTTGCCCGGGATGGCCGCGGTGGTGATGAGCGCGTCGCACTGCGCCACCGCCTTGGCGAGGCGCTCGGCCTGCTTGGCCTTCTCCTCCTCGGTGAGCTCGCGCGCATAGCCGCCCGCACCGACCGCCGAGACGCCGGTGTCGACGAACTTGGCGCCGAGAGACTCGATCTGCTCGCGGGTCTCGGGGCGCACGTCGTAGCCCTCGACCATGGCGCCGATGCGGCGGGCCGTGGCGATCGCCTGCAGGCCGGCGACGCCGGCGCCGATGACGAGCACCTTGGCCGGGCGGATCGAGCCGGCAGCGTAGGTGAGCATCGGGAAGAACTTGGGCGAGTGGTCGGCGGCGATCAGCGCGCACTCGTAGCCCGCGACCGCGCCCTGGCTGGACAGGATGTCCATGCTCTGCGCGCGCGAGATGCGCGGCAGCAGCTCGAGTGCGAAAGCGGTGACCTGGCCGTCCACGAGCTGCTGCACGCGCTCGGCGCTGTACCAGGGCTGCAGCATGCCGCACAGCACGCTGCCCGGCTTCATCGCGGCGAGGGTCTCCGCAGCGGGCGGCTGCACGCACAGGACCACGTCGGCAGCGGCGACGACTTCGGCCGCGCTATCGACCCAGGTGACGTCCGCGAAGTCGGTCTCGCGGAAGTGCGCGCCCTTGGCGGCGTCCTTCTGCATCACCACGCTGGCGCCCAGGCCCTGGTATTTCTTCACCACGTCCGGGACGACGGACAGCCGTCGCTCGCCGGGATGGGTTTCCTTGAGCACTCCGATGACCAGAGGCATGGATGTACTCCTCCATATTGAGGGGTTTGAGGGGATTCGAAGAATGACGCGTCGGTCGCATGCCTCTTGATTGTTGTCTCTCCCTGCCCCGACTGGCGGGCCCGCGAGACCGACACACAACGATATTAACTTCAATCAAGGTTCGCGCACCATCTTCGTGCAGCGGCGACAGGATCCGCGCAATGTTTCTCGTGCAGGCACGCCGACAGGCGCGAAGACGGCGGAACACCGCGCACGTGTCGGCTGCCGGAGCGCCGGATTCGCGGCAGGCGCAGCGCCTGCAGGAGACCGCGACGCGCGGTGTTCTTGTAGGAGCGCCGCAAGGCGCGATGTAGGAGCGCCGCAAGGCGCGAAGACGGCGGTGGAGTAAGGCAGGCGCTTCGCTTGCCGAAGCGCCGGGTCCGCGTCGGGGCGACGGTGCGTTGTCTTCAGCGCGCGATGGCGGTTCTGGAGGGAGCGACGGCAGCAGCGCGGGCTTCGACCAGCTTGACGACTGCGAGCGAGATGTTGTCGCCGGTGCCGCCGGCACGCTCGCGACCGAGCGCGACCAGGCGTTCGGCCGCCGCACGTGCGGGAAACTCCTGGAGGGTCGAGGCAAGCTCGAACTCGGTGAAATGGGCCCACAGCCCATCCGAGCAGAGCAGGAAGGCGTCCCCGGCCACCGGCGCCTCCTCCCGGCCGTAGTCGATTCTCGGCTCGCGGTCGCTGCCCAGGCAGGACAGCAGGACGTTACGCTGCGGGTGGCGGAGCGCGGCCTGATCGTCCAGGCGCCCCTTGCGCACCAGTTCGGCGACGAGCGAATGGTCGCCGGTCACCGACATCGTGCGCGTGCCGCGGAAGTGGTACATGCGCGAGTCGCCGCAGTGCGCCCAATAGGCCTTGCCCTGCTGCATCATGAAGACCACCGCGGTGCTGTGCGGGTCCTGCTCGCTGGTGAAGCGGGTCAGCTTGATGACGACATGGGCCTCGTCGATGATGCTGCGCAGCAGATGTTCGGGCGTCTCGTGCAGCGGGGCGTAGGCCTCGAAGTTCTGGCGCGCGCGCATCAGCACCTGCTCGGCCGCCATGGCACCGCCGGTGTGGCCGCCCATTCCGTCCGCAAGCACCGCCATCATCATGCCGGGCCGTTTCGGATGACCGAACAAGGCGACGCGGTCCTGCTGTTCCTTGCGGTCGCCCAGATGCATGGCGACACAGGTTTCGGCGGTGAAGGGCATGAAAGTGGGGGGACGCGATCGGGACGGGTCACGGGATGATATCAACCCGGCACGAGGTGCAGGCGGCGCGAAGCCGCCGGGGCCTGCAGCCGGGCGTGAAATCCGTCACGCCCGGCACGGTTCATCACGAGGCCGAGCGCAGGCGGGCGTCGATCAGCTCGATCCAGTGCAGCACCGGCTTGTCCGTACCCGCCTGGAGGTGGGTCATGCAGCCGATGTTGGCCGAGGCGATCCGCCCGGCGCCGCCCTCGAGCAGAGCGTCGAGCTTGTTCGCGCGCAGGCGGCCGGAGAGCTCCGGCTGCAGGATCGAGTAGGTGCCCGCCGAACCGCAGCACAGGTGGGCGTCGCGTACCGGGGTGAGGTCGAAGCCCGCCGCCAGCAACAGGGACTCGACCGTGCCGCGGATGCGCTGGCCGTGCTGCAGCGTGCAGGGCGCGTGCCAGGCGAGCGCCTCGCGCGGCTGCGCGCGGGCGGCGAGCCGCGCTTGCAGGGCCTCGCCCTCGGCAAGGACGACCTCCGCGATGTCGCGCGTCAGCTCGCTCACACGCTGCGCACGCTCGGCATAGACCGGATCGTGCTGCAGAAGGTGGCCGTAGTCGCGCACCTGCACGCCGCAGCCCGAGGCGGTCATCACGATCGCCTCGATGCGCCCGGCCTCGATGTCCGGCCACCAGGCGTCGATGTTGCGGCGTGCATCGGCGCGCGCACCGTCGGCGTCGTCGAGGTGGAAGCGCACCGCGCCGCAGCAGCCGGCCCCCGGCATCTCCACCATAGAGATGCCGAGCGCGTCGAGCACGCGTGCCGCGGCCGCGTTGATCGAGGGCGCCATCGCCGGCTGGGCGCAACCGGCGAGCGCGATCACCCGGCGCGCATGGCGCGGCTCCGGCCACGCCCCGGCCGGACGCAGCGTCGGCACCTTGTCCTGCAGCGACTTGGGCAGCAGCCCGCGCACCGCGCGCCCGGCACCCATCGCCAGGCCGAACAGCCTGGGCCGCGGCACGAACTCGCGCAGCGTGCGCCGCACCAAGGCCTCGCCGCCGTGGCGCGGCACGCGCTCGGCGACCACCGCGCGGCCGATGTCGAGCAGGCGGCTGTAGTGCACGCCCGAGGGACAGGTGGATTCGCAGGACCGGCAGGTGAGGCAGCGGTCGAGATGCAGGCGGGTCTTCTCGGTCGGCTCGGCGCCCTCGAGCACCTGCTTGATCAGGTAGATACGCCCGCGCGGGCCGTCGAGCTCGTCACCGAGCAGCTGGTAGGTCGGGCAGGTGGCGGTGCAGAAGCCGCAGTGCACGCACTTGCGCAGGATCTCCTCGGCCTCGCGGCCCTCCGGGGTGTCGCGGATGAAATCGGCGAGCTGGGTCTGCATCGCTCAGAACTCCGGGTAAAGACGGCCGGGGTTGAAGATCCCCGCGGGGTCGAAGGCCTGCTTCAGCCGGCGATGCACCACCGCAAGCGGTGCCGCGAGGGGCTGGAACACGCCGGCGGCGCGATCGCCACCGCGGAAGGCCACGGCATGGCCGCCGAGCTCGGTGGCGCGTGCGCGTACCGCCTGCGCCTCGACCGCGCCTGCGAGCCAGCGCTGCGCGCCGCCCCACTCGACGAGCTGGCGCCCGGGCAGGCCGAGCGCCGGCGCGGTCGAAGGCAGCGACAGCCGCCACAGCACCCCGCCTTCCTCCACCGCGAAGCCGGGCAGGGTCTGCTCGCGCACTGCCGTCCACAAGGCCTGCGCCGCGGCAGGCGCGAGCGCCTCGCCGCCGAGCCGCGCACCGGCCGCCTGCACCGCCGCCTCGGCGCCCGACAGGCGCAGGTGCAGCACGCCGTCCTGCCACAGCGTGGCCGACACCGGCAGCGGCTGGCCGCCCAATTCATTGACGCGCCGCAGCGCGCTCGCCTCGTCGAGCTCGAAGCGCAGCGTGGCCTCGGCCACCGGGCGCGGCAGCACCTTGAGCGAGACCTCGAGCAGGATGCCGAGCGTGCCCAGGCTGCCCGCCACCAGGCGGGAGAGGTCGTAGCCGGCGACGTTCTTCATGACCTGGCCGCCGAAGCGCAGCACCTCGCCGCGTCCGTCGAGCAGCTTGATGCCGAGCATGAAGTCGCGCAACGCGCCGGCGTTCGCCCGCCGCGGGCCGGACAGGCCGGAGGCGACGCAGCCGCCCACGGTGGCGCCTGGGCCGAAATGCGGCGGCTCGAAGGCGAGATACTGGCCCTTCTCCGCCAGAAGCTCCTCGAGCTCGGCGAGCGGCGTGCCGCCTCGCACGGTAACCACCAGCTCGGTGGGCTCGTGCGCGACCACGCCACGGTTGGCGCAAAGTTCGAAGGGCTCGCCCGCGAGCGGGCCACCGTAGAAGCCCTTGCTGCCACCGCCACGCAGGCACAGGGGCGTGCGCGCCGCCGCAGCCGCGCGCACGCGCTCTGCCCATTCCTTCTCGATCGTCGTCATCGTTTCATCGTCCAGTCATTCATTTGCCCGACCGCGTTGCCGGCCACCGGTGGTGGCGCGGCGCAGCCCACGCGCGCCGTTCAGAAGCGCGGGATGTCCGGATACGGCACATGGCCCTTGCTCACCCTCATGCGGCCGTATTCGGCACAGCGGTTGAGCGTGGGGATCGCCTTGCCGGGGTTGAGCAGGCCGGGCGGGTCGAAGGCCGCCTTGACGCGGAAGAACTGGCGCACCTCGGCCGTCGTGAACTGCGCGCACATCTGGTTGATCTTCTCCAGCCCGACGCCGTGCTCGCCGGTGATCGTGCCGCCGAGCGCCACCGACAGCTCGAGGATCTCGGCACCGAACTCCTCGGCGCGCTCGAGCTCGTCGGGCTGGTTGGCGTCGAACAGGATCAGCGGGTGCAGGTTGCCGTCGCCCGCGTGGAAGACGTTCATGCAGCGCAGGCCGTACTTGCCTTCCATGTCCTGGATCGCGGTCAGCATCTCGCCGAGGCGCTTCCTCGGGATGGTGCCGTCCATGCAGTAGTAGTCGGGCGAGATCCGCCCTGCCGCCGGGAAGGCGGCCTTGCGTCCGGCCCAGAAGCGGAGCCGCTCGGCCTCGTCGCGCGAGACGCGGATCTCGGTGGCGCCGCTTTCCTCCAGAACCGCGCGCACGCGGGCGATCTCCTCGGCCACCTCTTCAGGCGTGCCGTCGGACTCGCACAACAGGATCGCCTTGGCATCGAGCGGATAGCCGGCGCGCACGAACTCCTCGACCGCCGCCGTCGCCGGCTGGTCCATCATCTCCAGGCCGGCGGGGATGATGCCGGCGGCGATGATCTTCGCCACCGCCTCGCCGGCGCGCACCACGTCGTCGAAGGCCGCCAGCACGCACTGCGCGAGCTGGGGCTTGGGGACCAGCTTGACGGTGACCTCGGTGAGCACCACCAGCATGCCCTCGGAGCCGGTCACCAGCGCCAGCAGGTCATAGCCCGGCGAATCGAGCGCCCCCGAGCCGATCTCGACGATCTCGCCCTCGATGGTGACGCCACGCACGCGCAACAGGTTGTGCACCGTGAGGCCATACTTGAGGCAATGCACGCCGCCGGCATTTTCGGAAACGTTGCCGCCGATCGAGCAGGCGATCTGCGAGGACGGATCGGGCGCGTAGTACAGGCCGTAGGGCGCGGCCGCCTCGGAGATCGCCAGATTGCGCACGCCCGGCTGCGCGACGGCGGTGCGCGCAAGCGGATCGAGCTTGAGGATGCGGTTGAAGCGTGCCAGCGACAGCAGCACGCCGCGGGTGTGCGGCAGCGCACCCCCCGACAGCCCGGTGCCCGCACCGCGCGCCACCACCGGCACGCCCAGCTCATGGCAGATGCGCAACACGGCCACCACCTGCTCCTCGGTCGTCGGCAGGGCGACCACCAGCGGCAACGCGCGGTAGGCAGCGAGTCCGTCGCACTCGTAGGGGCGCAGATCCTCGGCGTCGTACATCAGCGTGCCGGGCGGCAGCACCTTGCCCAGCGCCTCGACCACGCGCGCCTTGTCGACCGCGGAAAAATCGCCCTCGGTCTCGCCGAACGCGAGTGCTTCGTTCTCCAGCATCATCCTCGTCTCCTTGCCAAGCGGTACCGCTCGAGCGCGCCAGCGTCGCAAACGCCGCGCCGAGCCGGCGGCCCTTCCAGTCGACATCGAGTATAGGGCTTGGCGCCCGAGGCCTGTTTGACGGCTTTGACGGCTCTTCGCCGGCACCTTGAAGAATATTCAAACCGTGCGTGGCGCGGCGGTGCTCAGGGCAGCACCGCCTGCAGCCAGTCCGCGAAGGCGGCGCATTCCCAGCGTTCGAGCGCACCCGGGCGCCAGCACAGATAGTGGGCGTAGGGCGAACGCAGCGGCCGCGAGGACAGCGCCAGCAGGCGGCCGCTATCGAACCAGGCTGCGCCCAGGCGCTGGCGCACCAGGGCGACGCCGAAGCCGCTCGCCGCCGCGTCGTAGGCCAGCCCGAGGTCGTTGAACTGCGCGCCGCGCGCGGGCTCGGGCAGGGCCAGGCCGCAATGCGCGAACCAGGTCGACCACGGTTCGAGCGGACTGCGCACGAGCGCAGTGCCGGCGCACTCGGCGAGGCTCGCGAAACCGTCGAAGGGGCCGTGCTCGTCGAGAAAGGCCGGGCTGCAGGCAGGGACGACGTCGTCGCGCAGCAACAGGCGATGCTCGAGGTCGGCGTAGCCGCCCGCGCCGTAGCGGATCTCGAGCTCGGCCTCCTCCGCGATGACGTCGCGCAGCGGGATCGACACCTGCAGCGTCAGCTCGATGTCCGGCCAGTCGCGGCGGAAGAGCTCGAGCTTGGGCATCACGAACTGGCGACAGAACGAAGGCGTGACCGCCACCCGCAAGCGCGGCGTCCCACGCGGCGCGCGCTCGCCCGGCAGTTCGCGCAGTGCGGCGAGCGCGATACCGACCTGCTGCAGATAGACCGCGCCCTCGGCAGTCGGGGTGAAGTCGCTGCGCGAGAACAGCCGCACGCCGAGGTGGGACTCGAGCTGGCGCAGGCGGTGGCTGACCGCGCTCACGGTCACGCACAGATCCTCGGCAGCTCGGCTCGCGCTGCGCAAGCGCGCGACCGCCTCGAAGGTGAGCAGGCACTGGATGGGCGGAATGCGGCTGACGGGCATGGTTGCGGTGCGGCACCTGGATTGAAGCCTGGCCGGCATTATCGCCTTGAAGCCTGGATGCTTGCACTGTGCGGATCGGAGAGCCCCCCCTGCGGAATGGCGATCCGACCTGAAGACGGGCAGAGGATACCGTCGAGAGCAAAGACGAATCCCTCTATCTGGAGAAATCCCCCCGAAGCAAGCGATCCGAAAGCATTCATCATTTCCTGGAACGAGAATTCATATCGATAAAAATATAGAAGCCAGATCCATTCAGGACAAACGAATCGCGATCTCAGCATGCCGTCCTGCATATGGATTCGTCGTATTCGGGTCTCGACACCCCATCCACACTCCGCGAAAGTGTCGGATTATTTTACAGTCGCAATAAAACGAGCTTCATAAAACCAATCTTAATCCATACAAAACAGCATCTTATAAAAATCGGCACATTCATTGCTTCATTTTAGCCGTATCCTTTGCGGAGGCGACCACCATGAAAACGAAAAGCCTTATCTTCGCAATGCTGGCTGCATTCGGTGCATCTTCTGCGTCCGCTGCGCTGGTCGATCTTACCGGGCTCGGTTACGTCACGTACGGCGATGGAAACAGCTACTCGCTGGCGGTTGCGAACTATTTTTCCTGCGGATCGGAATACGGTCCCGGCTGTGCGTACAACGTCAAGGGCTCCCCCGGAGCGGGTGAAACGGAGCCCCGCATCTACATCGTCCAGGGGGCAGGCGGTCACATCGACAACGACAGCGCAAACATGGACGACGCTTTCGATGCGGCGAACAACGAGCTGTTCTTCACGATGAACTCTGCCAACGAGCCGGGCAGCGACGGCAACAAGAACGCCACCTTCACCGGCGATCAGGTCAACACCTGGGACGCGACGCTGGGCGCGCTCGACCAGACCTTCGACTTCACGAAGAACCTGATGACCTTCTTCTTCGTGAACAACGAACCGAACAGCAATGACGGCCTCACGCAGAACCTGGCTGTGTGGGCACGGGTGACACTGACCAACCGGGATGGCACGTCCATCTACCGAACCTTCGACGTCACCAACGACCCGCGGACGAGCGAACAGCGTGACGGGGACACCATCGGCGACCTGCCCGCTCCAGGCTACGGCCCCCCGCCGATCGGCGGAGGAGTCGCGTATGGCGACGTGACGCTCTACACCAGCGAGGGCAACGCTCCCGAGATTACCGATTTCGCCATGTCCGGCGGCCAGGTGTGCGTCGACAAGACCACGAAGGTCCTGGTGGACTGCACGACCGCCAGCGCCGGCAGCTTCGACGCGATCAACCACAACCTCGGCGAGAATCAGGCCCCCTACGCGATCACCATTCCCGAGCTCGACGACTTCATCGATGGCCTGATGGCAGTGGGCTCGAACCTCGATGACTACGTGATGCGGGTCGACCTGCGCTATGGCTGCGTCCAGCCGCCATTCGGCGTCACCGGCACGGGTGGCAACGCGGAATGCGTGCCGTACGGCACCGCGGTGTCGCAGGACAACAACTTCGAACAGGTCTTCATCGGCACCCGCCTGGCGCAACAGTCGGTACCGGAACCCGGCACCCTGGTCCTTCTCGGCTCGGGCCTGCTGGGCTTCGCAGCCGCCCGCCGGTCCCGCAAGTCCTGAGGCATTGCGGGTCCGATCGCGGCATCAGGCGTCACCACAGCACCCCGGATCCACTCCGCGTGAATCCAGTCCGGGCAGCCGCGCATCCCGCGTCGCTGCCCGGACTTTTTCGGGCGCATGGGCCGGCCACCGTTTCGCGGCTAAGATGGAATGTCTCGGACAACAGGGGGCCGCAAGTCGCCGCCCTCGGAAATCCTCTGGCCGATGCCCTCCCCACATCCGCACCTGCCCTTCCTCGCCTGGCCCGCCCAGTGGCGCGAGCACGGCCTGCGCGGCGATCTCGTCGCCGGCGTCACGGTCGCGCTGGTATTGATCCCGCAGGCGCTGGCCTACGCCAAGCTCGCGGGACTGCCGCCGCACATCGGCCTCTACGCCGCGCTGGTACCGGCGGTGGTCGCGGCCCTGTTCGGCTCCTGCGGCCAGCTGTCCACCGGGCCGGTGGCGCTGACCAGCCTGCTCGCGGGCGCGAGTATCCTGCCGCTGGCAGGCGCCGCCGGGGGCGACCTGGTCGGCCTCGCCCTGCTGCTCGCGCTGCTATCGGGCCTGATCCAGCTCGCGCTCGGCATGCTGCGCCTGGGCTGGCTGCTCAACCTGCTGTCGGTGCCGGTTCTGATGGGCTTCGTCAACGCCGCGGCGCTGATCATCTGCCTCACCCAGATCCCGCCCCTGCTCGGGCTGGCCATGCCGCACTCCGATCATCTGCTGGTCGATTTCGTGTGCGCGCTCGGCGGGCTCGACGCGCTGCAGCCGGCCGCGGTGGCCTTCGGCGTCGGCAGCCTGGCCGCGCTGGTGGCGCTCAAGCGCCTGTGGCCGCGCTTGCCCGGCGTGCCGTTGGTGGTGGCGGCGACGATCGCGATCTCGGCATGGGCCGGCTTCGCCGCGCAGGGCGGCGCGGTCGTGGGCGAGGTGCCGGCCGGCCTGCCCGGCTTCAGCCTGCCGCCGCTGCGCCCCGAGCTGATCGCCACGCTGCTGCCGGCGGCCTTCGTGGTGGCGATGGTGAGCTTCATGGAGGCTGCCTCGAGTGCCAAGCTGATCTCCGGACGCACCCGCCAGCCCTGGGACCAGGATCAGGAGCTCGTCGGCCAGGGCCTGGGCAAGCTCGCCGCCGCCTTCACCGGCGGCCTGCCGGTGAGCGCTTCGTTCTCGCGCTCGGCGCTCAACTACGTCAATGAGGCGCGCACCGGCCTGTCCTCGCTGGTGACCGCCGCCTTCGTGCTGGTCACATTGCTGTGGTTCACCCCGCTGCTGTGGCACCTGCCCAAGCCCGTGCTGGCGGCAATCATCCTGCAAGCAGTGGTCGGCCTGATCGACACCGGCGTGATGCGGCGCGCCTGGCGGGCGAGCCGCGACGACGGCGCGGCCGCGGCGGTCACCTTCGTCGCCACGCTCGCCTTCGCGCCCAACATCCAGAACGGCGTGTTCACCGGGCTGATCCTGTCGCTCGCGCTGCTGGTGGATCGCGGCATGCGCCCGCGCGTGGCCCTGCTCGGCCTGCACGAGGACGGCACCTACCGCGACCGCGACCGCTTCGACCTGCCCCACCCGCATGCGCAGTTGGTGATCCTGCGCTTCGACAGCCCGCTCAGCTTCGTCACCGCCGCCACGTTCGAGGACGCCATGCTCGGCGCCGCGCGCGCGCAGGAAGGCGTGCGCATCGTGCTGGTCTCGGCCACCGGCATCAATACGATCGACGCCACCGGACTGCACACGCTCGCCAGCCTGGTCGACCGCTTCCACGGCCAGGGCCAGACGATCGCCTTCTGCGGGCTCAAGAAGCAGGTAATCGATGCGATGGAGCGCGACGGGCTGTGGGCACGCATCGGCAAGAACTCGAGCTACCGTACCGAACACCAGGCCCTCGACGCCCTGCTGCCCACGCTGGCGGCCACGCCCGTGTAGGCGCGCCGCAAGGCGCGAAAGCGGCGTTCGGGACCCCTACGACGCCGCGGTCGCCGAGGCGCCCTGTTCGCGGCTTGCGCCGCTCCTGCATCGGGTGAAGACGCGCCGTTTTGCGTAGGAGCGCCGCAAGGCGCGAAAGCGGCGTTCGGGCCCCCTCCGGCGCCGCGGTCGTCGTGGCGCCCTGTTCGCGGCTTGCGCCGCTCCTACATCGGGTGAAGACGCGGCATTTTGCGTAGGAGCGCCGCAAGGCGCGAAAACAGCGTTCGGGCCCCCTCCGGCGCCGCGGTCGTCAAGGCGCCCTGTTCGCGGCTTGCGCCGCTCCTACATCGGGTGGAGACGCGGCATTTTGCGTAGGAGCGCCGCAAGGCGCGAAAACAGCGTTCGGGCCCCCTCCGGCGCCGCGGTCGTCGTGGCGCCCTGTTCGCGGCTTGCGCCGCTCCTGCATCGGGTGAAGACGCGGCATTTTGCGTAGGAGCGTCGCAAGGCGCGAAAGCGGCGTACGGGCCCCCTCCGGCGCTGCGGTCGTCAAGGCGCCCTGTTCGCGGCTTGCGTCGCTCCTGCATCGGGTGAAGACGCGGCATTTTGCGTAGGAGCGTCGCAAGGCGCGAAAGCGGCGTACGGGATCCTTCCGGCGCTGCGGTCGTCAAGGCGCCCTGTTCGCGGCTTGCGTCGCTCCTGCAGGAAGCCGCGGAGCCTGCGGAGACGGCTCGGCACCGGCGCTCCGCATTGACTTCCGGCGGCGACTCGGCTATCGTGCGCGATTCTTCGCAGACCCATCAACTGGAGCAACACCATGTACGCGGTGATAAAAACCGGTGGCAAGCAGTATCGCGTCGCTGCCGGCGAAAAGATCAAGGTAGAACA
>JAEUNQ010000134.1 GCA_016790365.1 Thauera sp.
GGCGCCGCGTCGATCTGGTCGTAGGCCTTCGCCTCGCCGCCGAACTTCTTCGACAGGATGGTGGTGATCGCAGCGGTCAGCGTGGTCTTGCCATGGTCGACGTGGCCGATGGTGCCGACGTTGACGTGAGGCTTGGTGCGCTCGAACTTACCCTTAGCCATATCGCTATCCTTAAAATCAGAACCATAAAAACCGGCGCGGCGACCACACTCGTTGGCCGCCGCCCAGGCCAGGCAGAAAATGGATGGTGCCCATGACGTGGATTGAACACGTGGCCTCTCCCTTACCAAGGGAGTGCTCTACCACTGAGCTACATGGGCCCCGAAACCTCGAGCAAACCTCAGCGATGCTGGAGCGGGTGAAGGGAATCGAACCCTCGTCATAAGCTTGGAAGGCTTCTGCTCTACCATTGAGCTACACCCGCACACGCCTGCAACTGTGTTCTGAAACCTACGCGGAAGCCCGCGCTCACCACAACTCGCAGCCAGTCACTGCATTTGCCACATCGACCGTGAAGGACACGGCGCGACTGAAACTTGGTGGAGGGAGAAGGATTCGAACCTTCGAAGGCTGAGCCGTCAGATTTACAGTCTGATCCCGTTGACCGCTTGGGTATCCCTCCGTCCGGGAAGCCCCGCACTATAGAGGCCTCGCCCGAAGAAGTCAAAGCTTTTCGCAAAAAATTTCGACGCGTCGTTTCCGGACGCTTCAGCCGCAGCGCTCCGGACGCACTGCAGCGGTCCCGTTGTGCACCGCCCGGACCTCGCGTGCCGCCATCTCCGGAGTGGTGGGCCTGCGCGGGCCGAGAGAGCGGCGCCGGCGTGTGCGAAGCGCGCGGACGGGCGGAAACCGCGGGCCCGGGGAGCCGGTAGGGCGGTATGATCGAGGCCCTCTTCCGCGCTTCGGCAGACGCCCATGCCTCCTGCCCTAAAGGCCCTGATCGCCCAGCTCTCCGGACTTGCGGCAGCGGTTGCGCTCGCGCGCGCCGGGCTGCTTGGCGGACTCTGGCCACTGGTAGCCGTGCAGGCACTCGTTGCGGCCACCATGGCGGCCGCGCTGCGCAGTGCGCGCTGGTGGCTGCCCATCCACCTCGGCTTCCTGCCCCTGGCCATCGCGGCGCACGGCGCGGGCATTCACCCTGGGTGGTATCTCGCTGGCTTCATCGGCCTCGTGCTCGTCTATTGGACGAGCTTCCGCACCCAGGTGCCGCTCTACCTGAGCAACCGCGCAACCGCGGCCGCAGTGGCGCGGTTGCTACCGCAGCAACCGATGCGCTTGCTCGATGTCGGCGCCGGCACCGGCACGCTCCTGCGCGCGCTCGCGGCAGCACGGCCCGACTGCCGCTTCGAGGGAATCGAGCTCGCCCCGGCCACCTGGGCGATCGGACGCCTGCTGCTGCGCGACCTCCCGAACGTCGATTGGCGGCGTGGCGACCTGTTCGTCCCCGACTGGAGTGCCTACGATCTGGTGTATGCCTTCCTCTCACCGGTGCCGATGCCCGCGGTGTGGGCCAAGGCGACGGCGGAGATGCGCCCGGGCAGCACGCTGGTAAGCAACAGCTTTGCGGTTCCGGGACGCGAGCCGGACGCAGTCATCGAAGTAGGCGACCGCCGCGGCACCCGACTCTTCGTTTACCGTCTCGGCGAGCGCACGAAGCATCGAAGCGACTGAATTGGCCCCGCGAAGCGGCGCTTTTCCGCGCTCGCACGCGTTCAGCCCGCGTCGATAATTCCTGCCATGCAAGGACTGCGTGCAAAGGACTGAAGCGTCATGGCTGAGATCATCTGCGTGATCGGCAACAAGGGCGGGACCGGCAAGACCACCCTCTCGCACATGCTGTGCCAAGGCTTGGGCCTGCTCGGCCAACGTGCGGCCTGCGTGCTCACCGACACCTCGCGCGAACCACTGGTCCCCACAGGCCGGCGCTACGTGCTGGCCGATGCCCGCACCCGCGAGTCGCTCACCAAGGTGGTCGACAAGCTGCGCATGCTGGAGAACTGGATCGGCGTCATCGACGGAGGGGGCAACCGCACCGAGATGGACCGGAAGCTCTACGCGCTCTCCGACCTCGTCCTGCTGCCCTTCCGCGAGTCGCACGAAGACATCCGCACGGTGTTGCGCGACCTCGAGATGTTCCCGCGGGCGTACGCGATCCCCACGCAGTGGCCGACCAACCCCTGGCAGCGCGAAGCGGCCGACCGCAGCGTGGCGCGACTGCTCGGCGCTCACCGGCACCGCATCCTTCGCCCGGTCAACGCACTGTCCTCCACCAAGCTGCTGCTGCAGAAGCAGCTCCCGGAGCAGTTGCCGACCCCGCTCGCGAACGCATGTCGGGCCGTCGCACGCCAGCTCCTCGAGGTTCTCGAGATCGACTTCATCGACCATGAGGAGGACGCACCCGGCGAGGCGCAGGAGGAACACCTGCCGCCCGCAGAGATGCCGCTGCGGCTGGGCAGCGGCGCGCGACGCCCGCATTGAGGGCGGGCCCGCGCGACGCTCAGAGCCCCTTGTTCCGGCGCGAGAGGAGCACCAGCGCCTGGCTGCGTCGGCTCACCCCGAGCGCGCGGTAGATGGCCGTCACGTGCACCTTCACCGTCCCCTCGCTGAGGCCGAGCTTGGTTGCGATCTCACGGTTGCTGCAACCCGTGACGAGGAGTTCGGTCACCCGCGCCTGCGCGACCGTGAGCCCATAGCGCTCGGCCGGCTGACGGGAGCGGGAGGCCGGGGAGATGCTCGCACAGGGCGTCGGCATGCCGCCATCCAGCACCTCGCGCACGGCCTGCGCCAGCACCTCGCCCGAACTCGCCTTGGAGACGAAACCCGAGGCTCCGGCGGCGAGCGCGCGCCGCACCGAGGCATCATCGTCCATCGCCGACACCACGATCGCCGGCAGGTCGGGATGACGCTTGGCGAGTACCGCGAGCAGGGAGAAGCCGTTCACTCCAGGCAGCATCAGGTCGACGATCGCGAGATCGACGTCTGGATGCGCCTCGAGCAAGGCCAACGCCTCGTCCGCCTCCCCCGACTCCAGGCAAACCAGGCCCGCTTCCAGCCGCGCAAGCCGCTGCGCCATCGCTTCACGCACCAGCGCGTGATCTTCAACGATCAGGATCTTCGTCATCGCCGCCCCCCTTTCAAAGGCGAAAATAGCATGAGCCGGCGGCACGGCGCGGTCCGCCCTGCAAGCGCACCCGACTATGCCGGCGCCGAGAAACGATGGAAAATCCCGCTGGCCGGACTGGCTCTGTCCGCCTGCCAGCGTCACCGGCGGGCACCCTGCCACCGACATCGCCCGCAGCCCCGGAAGCCATCGACATGCCCGCCCCTCCGCACCATGCCCAGCTCGGCCCCGTCGCACCGACGAGGCGGCCTTGATCCATAACTGGGGCATCCGTGCCCGCGTCACCCTGGTCGCCTTCGTCCCGCTGCTGGTCCTGGCGGCACTGATGACCGCGACCCATACCACGCTGCGCCTGGGCGAACTCGACAGCTCGCTGCGCGCGCGTGCGCAGGCCTACGTCCGCCAGACCGCCGTGGCAAGCGAGTACCCGCTGTTCATCGGCGACCATATCGCACTACAGCAACTGCTCGACAGCCTGCTGCTGGAGGAGGACATGGCCGCGATCGCGCTCATCGGACCGGACAACAGCCTCCTTGCCGAGGCAGGCGGCTTCGAGAGCCCCGCACCAACTCTCGCCGCCGCTCCGGGCACCCACTCGACGGAGGCACGCCTGCGCATCGTCGAGCCGATCAGGCCGCGCCCGCTGCCGATCGATGGCGCACCGCCCGACACTCCGCTGGCAGACGAGCCGCTCGCCACCCTGGTGATGGAGATGTCGCTGGAGCGTCTCGCACGGCGCCGTGCCGAGCTGCTTTGGATCGCCGCGGGCTGGATGCTGATGGTGGCTATCGGCAGCCTTGCACTCGCGCGGAGGATGAGCCACAGCGTCAGCGGCCCGATCCGCAACATCGCCGAGACCGTGCTCCGGATCGGCCGCGGCGAGTTCGACCGGCGCGTTCCGGTCGCCGGCGGTGGAAGCCTGCGCATGCTCGCCGAAGGCGTGAACGAGATGGCTGGGCACCTGAGCACCGCGCACGCTTCGATGTCGCGGCAGATCGAGGACGCCACCGCAGAATTGCGCGCACGCCGCGATGAGGCCGAGCGCGCCAGCATCGCCAAGTCGCGCTTCCTCGCCGCGGCGAGCCACGATCTGCGCCAGCCGCTGCACGCGCTCGGGCTCTTCGTGTCGGAGCTCTCGCAACAGAAGCTCGATGCGCGCAGTCGCCAGATCGTCGACCGAATCATTGCCTCGGCCGAGACCATGGACGGCCTGCTCGGCAGCTTGCTCGACATTTCGCGCCTCGACTCGGACGCGCTCACCCCGGTAGTGCAATCCTTCGACCTGCGCGCACGCCTCGAGCGCATGGTCGCGGAGCAGTCCGCCGTCGCTGCCGAGCACGGGCTCGAGCTACGCTTGCGCTGCCCGCCCTGCAGGGCCAACACCGACCCGCTGCTCCTCGACCGCATCCTCTCCAACCTGCTTTCCAACGCGATCCGCCACACTCCGCGGGGTCGCGTGCTGGTCGCATGCCGACGGCGCGGCAGCCGGCTGCGCGTCGAGGTGCGCGACAGCGGCCCGGGAGTCGCGCCCGAATCCCAGGAGCTGATCTTTCATGAATTCGTCCAGCTCGACAATCCGGAACGCAACCGGGACAAAGGCCTCGGGCTGGGGCTGGCGATCGTGCGTCGCCTTGGCGCCCTTCTGGGGTTGCCGCTCGAACTGCGCTCGCGGCCCGGGCACGGTGCGGTTTTCGCGGTGGAAGTGCCTGCCGCCCAATCGGAACCCGAGTCACGCGCGCGCGCGCCGGGGAGTTTCGAGGGCGTGCGCGTGCTGCTCGCCGACGAAGATCCCGCAGGCTTCGCGGCGACAGCCGATCTCCTCGCCGGCTGGGGCTGCACGGTGGAGGACGCCGCCGATGCGCTGCACGGCGAGATGGCGCCGGACAGCGCGGATCTCATCATCCTTGCGCCGGCAGTGGACACGCCCGCCCCCCTCGACCTGCTCGCCCGCTTGCGCGCGCGCGCGGGCCTGGCAGAGGTGCCCGCGATCCTGTTCGCCGCCGACTCCCTCACCGAGTTGCGCGAACATGCGTCTTGCGCGAACCTGCATCTGCTCGCCCGCCCGCTCCGCCCCTCGCGCCTGCGCGCACTGATGAATCGCCTGCTCGGCGTCCACCACATCGATGGACAGCAGCGCGCCGGCATCGGTTAATATTGGTCTGTCACCTCAAACCCCCGACCGGAGCAGCCCGATGTCCAACGACCAGAACGCCCAGGATCCGCTCGAGTTCGTGCGCGGCATGTGGAACCAGATGGGTTTCTCCCTGCCGGGCATGGTCACGCCGACGCTCGACGTCGATGAACTGGACAAGCGCATCACCGACATGCGCGCAGTCGAAGGCTGGCTCAAGATGAACCTGAACATGCTGCAGATGAGCATCCAGGGACTCGAGATGCAGCGCGCCGCGCTCGCCGCCGTCAAGGCGATGAGCCAGCAGGCCCAGCAGGCGGGCGAAGGCAGCGCGACCACCGATGCCGGCGCCAACCCCTTCGCCGCTGCAGCGGCGATGTGGCCGTGGAACCTGTTGGGAGGCCAATCCGCCGCCGCGCCCGTACCCGCAGCTCAGGCCGAAGCCAAGGAAGGTTCGCGCGGCGGACGCCGCAAGCCCGCGACCGACAAGTAAGAAGCTCCGCCGCAACCGCCCCGGACAGCCCGCGCCATGCGGGCTTTCGTTTTTTCCGGGGTGGGCTCGCAGGCGGCCTTCGACGCCTGTGCGCAAGCCCGGCACGGAGAGCCGATGCCGCCGGCACCGCCACGCCAGGCTGCGGGACCGGCGGGCCCCGCGCTAGACCACGCCCGCGGCGCGCAAGCGTGCACGCTCGTCGGCGCCGACCCCGAGCGCCTCCAGGATCGCATCGGTGTCCGCCCCCGCACGTACCGGGGCCGGCGCATCTTGCATCGGCGGCATTCCGCCGAGCCGCACCGCGGGGCCGGCATGGCGCAGGCCGGCCGCCTCGACCACCATGCCGCGCGCGCGCAGCTGGGGGTCGTGCAGGCTCTCCTCCATGCGCAGCACCGGCGTCACACAACAATCGACGGGGTCGAACAGCTCGACCCATTCGCGCTGGCTGCGGCTACGGAAGATCGTCGCGAGCTCGGCGCGTACCCGTGCGCCCTCCTCTCCGGCGGCGAGATGCCCAGGGATCAGGTCGGCACGCCCGAGCGTCGTGCACAGCAGCGCCCAGAACTTCTCCTCCAGCGCGCCCACCGCCATGTGGCGGCCATCCGCGGTCTCATAGACGCCATAGCAGGGCACGCCACCAGTGAGCAGATCCTCGCCGCGCGACCGCACGCCGCCGCGGGCGAGCACCTCGGCGAGCGGGAAGATCATGTGCGCGAAGGCGGCATCGGTCATCGACACGTCCACCTCGCGGCCGTGGCCGCTGCGGCGCGCGTCGAACAGGGCGACCAGGATGCCCATCACGGCCCCCATGGTGCCACCGAGCAGGTCGCCGATCTGCAGGTTCGACAGCGCCGGCGCGCCGCCGGCGCAGCCGATCTGGTCGAGCACGCCCGCATAGCCGAGGTAGTTGATGTCGTGGCCGGCACGCAGCGCGTACGGCCCGGTCTGGCCGTAGCCGCTGATGCTGCACAGCACCACGCGCGGATTGCGGGCTGCGAGGGCGGCGTAACCGAGGCCGAGGCGCTCCATGACCCTGGGGCGAAAGCCCTCGACCACCACGTCCGCGGTCTCCACGAGGCGCAGGAAAAGAGCGCGCCCCTCGTCGTTCTTGAGATCCAGACGCAGGCTGCGCTTGTTGCGGTTGACCAGCTGATAGAACCAGCTCGTGTCGCCCCCCATGGCACCCATGGTGCGCGCGTAATCGCCGGCACCGGTGTCCTCCACCTTGATCACCTCGGCGCCGTAGTCGGCCAGGTGCTGGGTGGCGAGCGGACCGGGAAGCAGCCGCGTGAGGTCGAGAATGCGCACGCCGGCGAGAGGTGCGCGTGCGGGAGCGTTCGATGCGGGATTCATTTGCGCGTCCATCGTGTTGCGGGAAGACGGCAGTATGCCAGCGCCCGGCGCGGCAGCTCCCGTCCCGGCTACTCGTAGGTGCGGACGTCGTCGATGACCTTGCCGTCGTTGGCGAGCGCGCCGGAGGGGAGGAAGGCCACCTCGCCGCGCAGCTTGGTCAGCTCTCGGATGCTCGCCGCAACCGCAGTGGCGAGCGCCTCGCTGCCGCCGCCGGCAACTTCGCACATCAAGGTCATGCGATCGTTCAACTCGGGGTTGTCGACCACCAGCCGCGCACGCGTGATCTCGGGGTGACGCCGCACCACCTGCGCGATCTGTCCCGGATGCACGAACATGCCCTTCACCTTGGTCGTCTGGTCGGCACGCCCCATCCAGCCCTTGATGCGCGCGTTGGTGCGCCCGCAGGGCGAGTTGCCCGCCAATACGGCGGAGAGATCGCCGGTACCGAAGCGGATCAGCGGATAGTCGGGATTGAAAGTGGTCACCACCACCTCGCCGACCTCGCCGGGCGCCACCGGGTCGCCGGTGCCGGGGCGGACGATCTCGAGCAGGATGTCCTCGTCCACCACCATGCCCTCGCGCGCCGGGGTCTCGTAGGCGATCAGGCCGATGTCGGCGGTGGCGTAGGCCTGGTAGGCCTGGATGCCGCGCGCGGCGAAGGCCTCGCGCACGCTGGGCGGAAAGGCCTCGCCGGAGACGAAGGCCTTGGTGAAGGACACGGTCACGCCGAGCTCGTCCGCCTTGTCGAGCAGGATGCGGAGGAAGGACGGCGTACCGACGTAGGCATTGGGCTGCAGGTCGGCGATCGCCGCAAGTTGCTGCTCGGTCTGGCCGACGCCTGCGGGGAAGACGGTGCAGCCGAGGGCGTGCGCGGCGGTCTCCATCATCGAGCCGGCGGGCGTGAAGTGGTACGAGAAGGTGTTGTGCACCAGGTCGCCGGCGCGGAAACCCGCGGCAAACAGCGCGCGCGCCAGGCGATAGTAGTCCGGCCGCGCACCTTCCGGTTCATAGAGCGGGCCGGGCGAGGCGAACACCCGCCGGCAGGCCGTGCCCCAGCCCACCGCCGAGAAGCCACCGAAGGGGCGTGCGGCCTTCTGCATCTCGAGCAGTTCCGACTTGCGCGTGACCGGCAGCGTGGCGAGCGCCTCGCGGCTGGTGACCGAGTCCGGGTCGACGTCCGCCAGGAGGCGGCCGAAGGCGGGCGCAGCGGCGCGCGCATGGGCGATCTGTGCCGGCAGGCGGCTCAGCAGTTCGCGCTCGCGCGCCTCGGGATCGCGAGTCTCGCGCGTGTCGTGGAAATCCATCTCGGCTCCCCTGCTCGATGCGTTGTGGGTGGTGTCCGTGCAGCGGCGTTCAGCTCAGCCAGCGCTTGCGACGGCGGTAGTGCTTGATCTCGCGGAAGCTCTTGCGCCCCTCGCCCGACAGGCCGAGGTAGAACTCCTTGACGTCCTCGTTGTTCGCCAGCTCACTCGCCGCCCCTTCCATGACGATGCGGCCGTTCTCCATGATGTAGCCGTAGTCGGCGTAGCGCAGGGCGACCATGGTGTTCTGTTCGGCGAGCAGGAAGCTCACCCTTTCCTTGGCGTTGAGATCCTTGACGATCTCGAACACCTCCTCGACGATCAACGGCGCCAGGCCCATCGACGGTTCGTCGAGCAGCACCACCCGCGGCTTGGCCATCAGCGCGCGACCGATCGCGCACATCTGCTGCTCGCCGCCGGAGGTGTAGGCCGCCTGGCTGTTGCGCCGCGTCTTCAGGCGCGGGAAATAGTTGTAGACCTTCTCGAGCGTCTCCTCGACCGCGGCCTTGCCGTCGGTGCGGGTATAGGCGCCGGTGCGCAGGTTCTCTTCGATGGTCAGGTGGCCGAAGCAGTGGCGCCCCTCCATCACCTGCACCACGCCGCGCTTGACGAGGTCGGCCGGAGTCAGCGCCTCTACGCGTTCGCCCTTGTATTCGACCGAGCCCTTGGTGACTTCGCCCCGCTCGCCCTTGAGCAGGTTGCTGACTGCCCGCAGCGTGGTCGTCTTGCCGGCGCCGTTGCCACCGAGCAGCGCGACGATGCTGCCTTCCTGCACCGACAGCGACACGCCCTTGAGCACCAGGATCACGTGGTTGTAGATGACCTCGATGTTGTTGACGCTGAGGAAGGCTGGGTTGGGTGCGTTCATGTTCGATTCCAGGAAAGGGCCTCCGCACCGCGCGGCGCGGAGGCACGTTTCAACTCAGTTTCAATTTACTGCGCGCACTGCTCGGCGGTACGGCGCTGGACGCCCTTCTCGGTGGCGTACTTCGAAGCCGCCTCGAGCACCATCGGACGCAGGACCTTGTCATCGGCCTGGTACCAGTCGGAGCTGAACGCCCACTTGCTGCCGTCCCACGTATGCACGCGCACCCACGACGAGCCCATGTGGTCGGTGCAGGACGTCTGCACCGGGCGCATCACGCCGGCGAAGCCCATGCCGTCGAGCTTGCCCTGGTCGAGGTTGAGGTTCTCCAGGCCCCAGCGCACCTGCTCGCCGGTCATCACCTTGCCCTTGCCATAGCGCTCCTGCGCCTGGCGCACGCCTTCCACGCCCAGCATCGCCGAGATCAGGCCGCGCATGTACAGCACGGAACCGACCTCGTCCTTGGGACCGGTGCCCTGGCCCTTGTCATGCACCATCGCGAGCATGTCCTTGACGACCTTGCTGTTCGGCTCGGCGCCGTGCTGGAGCGCGAGCGCGCTGTAGCCCTTGGCGCCCGCGCCGACGTCCTTGACGTCCGGCTCGGCGCCCGCCCACCAGATGCCCAGCATCTTCTCGCGCGGGTAACCCGTCGCCTGGGCTTCCTTGATCGCGGTCGAGTTCATCACGCCCCAGCCCCACAGCAGCACGTGGTCGGGACGGTCGCGGCGGATCTGCAGCCAGGTCGCCTTCTGCTCGACACCCGGATGGGCCACCGGCAGCAGTTGCAGGTCGAAGCCGTGCATCTTGGCGCGCTCCTGCAGCACGGGGATCGGCTCCTTGCCGAAGGGGCTGTCGTGATAGACCAGCGCGATCTTCTTGCCCTTGAGCTTGTCGAGCCCGCCCAACTGCTTGGCGACGTGCTGGATGGCGACGTCGGCGCCGACCCAGTAGGTACCCAGCAGAGGGAAGTTCCAGGTGAACACGGAGCCGTCCTGCGACTCGCTGCGGCCATAGCCGGCCGTGATCAGCGGGATCTTGTCGACCGGGGCCTTGTCGGTGAGCGCGAAGGTCACACCGGTGGACAGCGGCTGGAACACGGTGGCGCCCTTGCCCTTCAGGCGCTCGTAGCACTCCACGCCACGGTCGGTCGCATAGCCGAATTCGCACTCCTCGAACGAGATCTTGACGCCGTTGACGCCGCCCTGGGCATTGACCAGCTTCAGGTAATCGACGTAGCCGTTGGCCCACGGGTTGCCGTTCGCGGCATAGGCGCCGGTGCGATACACCAGCACCGGGAAGAACTGCTCCTGCGCCTGGGCCTGGGCGGCAGTGGAGAAGGTGGCGGACGACAGGCCCACCGAGGCGATGGCGGCCGCAAGGGCCAGGGTGCGGAATTTCATGAGTCTCCTCCTTGTAATAATCATCATGGGCACTGCGGAACGGCGCTGCATCAGTGCGGGAACGGCCACAGACGCAGTTTCTGCTTGGCGATCGACCACAGACGGGCGAGGCCATGGGGTTCGACGATCAGGAAGAAGATGATCAGCGAACCGAAGATGATGAATTCGGCATGCGACACGCCGGCGGTCGACACACTGATCCCGACCAGGCTGCCGAGGAAGGGCAGGAACTGGTTGAGGAAGATCGGCAGAACGACGATGAAGGCGGCACCGAAGAAGCTGCCCATGATCGAACCCATGCCGCCGATGATGACCATGAACAGCAGCTGGAAGGAGCGATCGACCGAGAACGCCGCAGGCTCCCAGGAACCGAGATACACGAAGCCCCACAGCGCACCGGCCACGCCGACGAAGAAGGAACTGACCGCGAACGCCGAAAGCTTGGCGAACATCGGGCGGATGCCGATCACCTCGGCGGCCACGTCCATGTCGCGGATCGCCATCCACTGGCGGCCGATGGCGGCGCGGGTCAGGTTCTTGGCGATCACCGCGAACACCACCACGAAGGCGAGGCAGAACAGGTACTTCTCGACCGGCGAGTCGACCACCCAGCCCAGCACCTCGAGCTTGGCCACCGACACCGAACCCGACGAAGAGTAATTGGTGAACCAGCCGATGCGCAGGAAGGCCCAGTCGCACAGGAACTGCGCGGCCAGCGTCGCCACCGCGAGGTAGAGGCCACGCACGCGCAGGCTGGGAATGCCGAACAGGATGCCGAAGGCCGCCGCCGCCGCCCCACCGAGCAGCATCGCGAGGATCAGGGGCATGCCGTCGATGCGGACCATGAAGTTGTAGGCCGCATACGCCCCGATCGCCATGAAGGCGCCCGCCCCCAGGGTGATCTGGCCGCAGTAGCCCACCAGCAGGTTCACCCCCAGCGCCGCCAGCGACAGCACCAGGAAGGGGATCAGGATGGCGCGGAACATGTACTCGTCGGCCAGCATCGGCACGGCGAGAGCGGCAAAGGCGATCAAGCCCCAGACGAACCACTTGTCCTGGGCGATGGTGAAGATCTGTTGGTCGGCCGCGTAGCTCGTCTTGAACTGGCCGTTTTCACGATAGAACACTGTGTTGTCTCCCGGTCAGACGCGGTTGATGATCTTTTCGCCGAACAGGCCCTGCGGCCGGAACAGCAGCACGATCAGCGCCATCACATAGGCGAACCAGATCTCGATGCCGCCGCCGACGAAGGGCCCGAGGTAAACCTCGGAGAGCTTCTCGCCGACACCGATGATGAGGCCGCCGACGATGGCTCCCGGCACCGAGGTCAGGCCGCCGAGGATGACCACCGGCAGCGCACGCAGCGCCACGGTCACGATCGAGAACTGCACGCCCATCTTCGAGCCCCAGATGATGCCGGCCACCAGCGCCACCAGGCCGGCGACGCACCACACGATCACCCAGGTCTTGTTGAGCGGGATGCCCACCGACTGGGCCGCCTGGTGGTCGTCCGCCACCGCGCGCAGGGCGCGGCCGATCGCGGTCTTCTGGAAGAAGATGGTGAGGCCGCCGACCAGCACCGCAGCCAGCGCGGCGGCGATGAAGTCTTCCTTGTTGATCATGACGCCGCCTTCGACGAGGCCCTCGAACATGATCACCGGGTCTTTCGGCATGCCCACGTTGATCGAGTAGATCTCGCTGCCGAAGAAGGTCTGGCCCAGGCCCTCGAGCACGTAGGCGATGCCCAGTGTCACCATCAGCAGCGTGGCGCCTTCCTGGTTGACCAGCTTGCGCAGCACGAAGCGCTCCACCGCCCATGCGACCAGGAACATCACCGCGCCGGCGCCGATGATGCCGATCACGTTGGCGAGGAACAGACTGTCGCCGCCCAGCGCCGCGTTCGACCATTCGGAGAAGCGCGCCATCGCCAGCGCGGCGACCAGCACCATCGCGCCCTGGGCGAAGTTGAACACCCCGGACGCCTTGAAGATGAGCACGAAGCCCAGGGCCACCAGCGAATACAGCATGCCGGTCATCAGCCCGCCCAACATCGTTTCGATAAAGAATCCCATGTCCCGCTCCGCTCAGTGACCGCTGCCCAGGTAGGCGTTGATGACATCCTGGTTGTTGCGCACTTCGTCCGGCGTGCCGTCGCCGATCTTCTTGCCGTAATCGAGCACCACGACGCGGTCGGAGATGTCCATGACCACGCCCATGTCGTGCTCGATCAGCACGATCGTGGTACCGAACTGGTCGCTGATGTCGAGGATGAAGCGGCACATGTCCTGCTTCTCCTCCACGTTCATGCCCGCCATCGGCTCGTCGAGCAGCAGGATCTGCGGCTCCATCGCCAGCGCGCGGCCAAGGTCGACGCGCTTCTGCAGGCCGTAGGGCAGCGCGCCCACCGGGGTCTTGCGGATGTGCTGGATCTCGAGGAAGTCGACGATCTCCTCGACCTTCTCGCGGTGGGCGATCTCCTCGCGCAGCGCCGGGCCGATCCACAGCGCCTGCTGGAAGATGTTCGACTTCATCTTCAGGTTGCGCCCGGTCATGATGTTGTCGAGCACGCTCATGCCCTTGAACAGCGCGATGTTCTGGAAGGTGCGCGCGATGCCCTGCTGGGCCGCCATGTGCGGCTCCATCTTCTTGCGCTCCTGCCCGCGGAACAGGATCTTGCCTTCCTGCGGGTGATACACCCCGTTGATCACGTTGAGCATCGAGCTCTTGCCGGCACCGTTGGGGCCGATGATGGCGCGCACCTCGTGCTCGCGGATGTTGAAGCTGATGTCGGTGAGCGCCTTCACCCCGCCGAAGCGCAGCGAGATGTTCTGCAGATCGAGGATCACGTCGCCGAAGCGGCGGCCCGCCTGCGCCCCAGCCGGGGAAGTATTCATGTCGGTCATCTTCATGCCTCTTTTCCTCAGGCCGCGCGCTTGCCGGCCTGCGGCGCGAAGGTCTTCACTTCCTCGATGCGCAGGTCGGCCGAGACCTTGCCGGTGCGGCCGTCCTCGTACTTGACCTGGGTCTCGATGAACTGGGTCTTCCTGCCTTCGAACATCGCGTCGATCAGCAAGCCGTACTTCTCGGCGATGAAGTTGCGCCGCACCTTGCGCGTGCGGGTGAGCTCGCCGTCGTCGGCATCGAGCTCCTTGTGCAGGATCAGGAAGCGCTTGATCTGCGAGCCGCTCATGTTGGGGTCGGCGGCGAGGTCGGCATTGACCTTCTCCACGCAGTCGCGGATCAGTTCGTACACCGCACCCTGCTGAGCGAGGTCGGCGTAGCCCGAGTAGGCCATGCCCTTCTTCTCCGCCCAGTTGCCCACCGCCTCGAGGTCGATGTTGATGAAGGCGGTCGCGAACTCCTTGCCGGCCCCGAAGGTGACCGCTTCCTTGACATGCTGGAAGAACTTGAGCTTGTTCTCGATGTAGTTGGGCGCGAACATCGTGCCGTCGGCCATCTTGCCCACGTCCTTGGCGCGATCGATGATCTTCAGGTGACCATCTTCGTCGAAGAAGCCGGCGTCGCCGGTCATGAAGTAACCGTCGGCGTTGATCGACTCGGCGGTGGCATCGGGGCGCTTGTAGTAGGCCTTGAGCAGCATCGGTCCCTTGACGAGGATCTCGCCGTTGTCGGCGAGCTTGACCTCGACGAAGGGCGCCGGCTTGCCCACCGAATCGAGCTTGATCTCGCCGTCGGGTTGCAGGCACACGTAGGCGCAGGTCTCGGTCTGGCCGTAGAGCTGCTTGAGGTTGATGCCGATCGAGCGGTAGAAGCGGAACAGGTCGGGGCCGATCGCCGCGCCGGCGGTGTAGGCGACGCGGATGCGGCTCATGCCGAGCACGTTCTTGAGCGGGCCATAGACCAGCAGGTTGCCCAGCCAGTACTGGAAGCGGTCGCCGCCCGACACCGGCTTGCCATCGAGGATGTCGGCGCCGCAGCGGCGGGCGACGTCCATGAAATGATGGAAAAGCTTGCGCTTGAGGCTGCTGGCGTCTTCCATGCGGATCATCACCTGGGTGAGCAGGTTCTCGAACACGCGCGGCGGTGCGAAGTAGTAGGTTGGGCCGATCTCGCGCAGGTCGGTCATCACCGTCTCGCCGGACTCGGGGCAGTTGATCGTGAAGCCCGCGACCATCGCCTGCGCGAACGAGAACAGGTGGTCGCCCACCCAGGCCATCGGCAGGTAGGACAGGATGTCCTCCTTGTCGGTGAGCTTGTCGAACTGCATCGCGCCGCGCGCAGCGGCGATGAAGGCGCCATGGGTCTGGCACACGCCCTTGGGCTTCCCTGTGGTGCCCGAGGTGTACAGCATGATCGAGATGTCGTCGGAGGCGCCCTTGTCGATCTCGCCGTCCAGGAAATCGGACTGGTTGCGATCGTGGATGCGCCCCATCTCCTGCAACTCGTCGAGGCCCATCAACATCGTCTGGGTGTAATGGCGCATGCCGCGCGGGTCGTCGTAGATCACGTGCTCGAGCATCGGCGCCTCGGGCTGGATCTCGAGCATCTTGTCCACCTGCTCCTGGTCCTCGACCACGGCGAACTTGATCTCGGCATCCTGCAGCACGTAGGCCATCTCCTGGGCCACCGCGTCCTGGTACATCATCACCGGGATGCCGCCCAGGCACTGGCAGGCGGCTACCGACCAGTACAAGCGCGGGCGGTTGTCACCCACCACCGCAAGACGGTCGCCGCGCTTGAAGCCGAGCTGCGCCAGCCCGCAGGCGATGGCGCGCACGTTCTCGGCGACCTGCGCCCAGTTGTAGGTCTGCCAGATGCCGTATTCCTTCTCGCGCATCGCCGGCTGCTGGGGGCGCGCCTTGGCGTGGTGCATCAGCCAGCGCGGAAAGGTATCCGGCCCCGCCCCGCCCTGTCCGTGGTCGGACGCGCTCGTGCGTGTGTCCATGCCACACTCCTCCTTTGGTCTTGTCCTGTCTGTCTCCGCACCCGGGCCCTTGGTGTGTTTTGTGAAGGCCCGGGCGGGACGCGCGAAGGCGTCCGATCCAGTTCAGGCTGGAGTGTGGCAAGCCACTTTTGCGCAACTGTTTGTGGAATGTACTGAATTGTTGCAGCCGGCTTGCGCATCCGCTGCCGGCCCTGACGCCGCGACGGCGAGGCTCAGGGGCCGAGGCGCAACACCACGCGCGCGCGCGCATCATCGGGGACGGTGTCGACGAACGCGATCGCCTGCAGATCCTCCGCAACGCGGGCGATCGCGGACGCGCTGTCGGAAACCCGCGATGGAGGCTGTGTCCGCCCGGAGAACTGCAGACGCGCCCAGTAGGCGTTGATCTCGGCGATCTCCCGCCCGAGCAGGCGGCGGTAGAAGCCTGCGCGTAACGGCTCCACCTCCACGACGTTGGCGCGCGCGCCCGAAGGCAGCATCTTCACGCGCCCGAGGAACAGATGGCTGACCTGCTCGCGGCTCAGGCTGGAGATGCCGCTGTCGCGGTTGACGATGAGCACGAGCTCCGCGGCCGTCACTGCTCGGGCTGGCAGCAACAGGGCGAAGAGAACAGCGAAGAACGTAGGGAGTCGCATCGCCCGACGCTCTCAAGAAACAAAACTAGCCGGGGCGGTTTTCATGCGGCTGCCCCGATGGGGTTGATCTGGAACCCGAGCGCGGTGGCTCGGCGTTTGAGTGCAGCGATGCTGCGCTCGCGTTGCAGTTCTTCGTATCGCTGCTGCC
>JAEUNQ010000140.1 GCA_016790365.1 Thauera sp.
CATGATGATGCCGCCCAGCGAGATGGTCCGGGTCTTCAGGTCACCCGCGAACAGGTCGTCGCCATCGCCCCTCTCCTGGTTGTATTCGCCCACCAGGGTGATGTACTTGTTGAGGCTGTGATACACGCCGACGGTGGCGGAGCGGAACTTGTTGGTGTCGGCCAGCGCGCCGCCGCTGTCGCGGTTCTCGCCGAAGTTGATTCCGAACTTGGTCTTGCCCACGGTGTAGGTGCCCTGCACGAAGTAGCCCTTGCCGTCGGTCTTGCCGAAGGGCGACAGGTACAGCGCACCGACCGTCGACAGGCCCAGCCCGCTGGCGTCGAAGCCGTAGGCGACGGCCTCGAAGGCGCCGATGCCGACTTTCGCACCGAGCTCGAAGCCGTTGGCGTTGAAGCTGCCCGCGCCGCTGGTGCGCTGGTGGACCGCACCCGCCCACACCGAGCCCTTGGCCGTGCCGGCCTTCCAGTCGTAGTTCGCCATCGCCTGGAAGCCGGGGTCCTTGGTCTCGTCGCCGGCGAACTTGTTGGGGTCGAAGATCCCCGCCGAGGCCGAGAAGCCGCCGACGGCCGGCGTGGTGTAGGTGATCTGCGGCTGGAAGCCGGTGTACATGTAGCCGTGGCCGATCATGCCGAAGGTGGTGTTGAAGGGGGTCGACGCGTAGCTGTTGCCGCCGAGCCCGAGCAAGGTCATGTCGGACAGGATGATCTTCTGCCCGAACAGACCGATGTCGCGCCCGAACTTGACCGTGCCCCATTCGGTGTTGCCGAACTGGAAATACAGGTTGCGGGTGTCGATCTGGGTGAAGGGGCTGTCGCAGCCGGTCGAGCCGCCACAGCTCGGATCGCTGGGCAGGCCCACAACGTCCGACTTGTCGTTGATGCCGGGGGCGAAGCCGACGTGGGCCTTGATGTCCAGGCCCTCGACCTTGGTGGTGAATACGAAGTTGATCCAGCCCGGCAGCAGGCCGTTGGTGAGTGCGGAGTCGGTGGTCTTGACGCTCCCACGCTCCTCGGTGCGATGGGAGTAGAAGCCGTTGACCGTGCCGTTGATGTCGAGCGTGGCGTCGCCCTGCGAAAAACTGATCGCCTGCGCCGGCGTTGCGGCGAGCGCAAGCAGCGCGGCGCCCACCGCCGCCGGCAGCAGGGCGAAGGTGGAGGGTCGGGTGTTGCGGTGGCTGGAAAGCTTGCTTTGCATGGATGTCCCCTCGAATGGTGTGGATGCCTTCGATCCGCCCGCTTGGCGGCCGGATCGTGGGCGGGTTGCGCAAGCGCTGTGCCACCCCCCGAAAAGGCGGCCCAATCCGGACATTCGTGCGCACCGCAGGTGCACGACCCGCTCCGGATGCTCCACAATCCCTGCCCGCTTTGCTTCGGAACGGCACCGCTGGAGCAGCGGTCGGCGACTCGCGACCGATGCCCGTTCGGCCCGCAAGCCCCCTCACAGGATCTCCACTTCGATGAAACCGCCTCCCTCCTCCCGGACCGCCCCGTCCGCGCCGAAACGCCCTGCGACCCGGGCGGGCACCGGCGCAGGCACGGAAATGGAGCGCTTCCCGCTCGCGATCCTCGGTCCCGGCGCCCTCGGCCTGCACTTCGCCGCCCGCCTCGGTGGCATCGTGCCGGTCGCGCTGATCGCGCGCGATGCCGCCGGAGCCGCGCGCCTGAACGCGGGCGTCGAGGTCGGCGGACAGGGCTTCCATCCGAACGCCTTCGCCGCGGAAGAGGCCCCGGAGGCGGATTGGGTGATCGTGCTGGTGAAGGCGGGCGACACCGCCGCCGCCGCGGCCACCGCTGAACGCATGCACCCGCTGGGCGTGCTCTCGCTGCAGAACGGGCTGACCGGCGAGCTGCTGCGCGCGCACTGCGCGGCGCCTCGGGTCGAGCAGGGCATCACCACCGAGGGCGCCTACCGCGAGCGCGGAGACGGCGCCGACCGCATCTACCCCTCGGGCGCGGGCGAGACCCTGGTGCCGCCAGGCTTCGAGGCGGTCGCCGAACTACTCGGCCGCGCGGGCCTGCGCGCGCGCGTCGAACCCGACATCGCGGCTGCCCGGCTCGCCAAGCTGCTGGTCAATGTCGCCATCAACCCGCTCGCCGCGCTCTTCCGCGTGCCCAACGGCACCCTGCTCGAACCGCCGCACCGCGTCCTGCTCGACACCCTGGTGCGCGAGGCCCTGCCAGTGTTGCGCGCGCACGGACTCGAGCTCGACGAGGCCGCAGCCCTCGCACGCGTGCACGCAGTGGCCCGCGCCACCGCCGCCAACCGCGCAAGCATGCTGCAGGACCTGCTCGCCGGCCGCCGCACCGAGATCGACGCGATCACCGGCGCGCTGCTGCGCATGGCCGCACGGACGGGCAGCGAACTGCCCACCCATCGGGCCGTGCAGGTCCTCGTGCGTGCGCTCGAATCCGCGGATGACGGAAGGGCGGCCCCGGCCGCGTGCTGACGGGCCCGGACGTCGGGCCGATGCGCCGGACTATAATCCCGCGAGAGCTCACCGCCCGGACGAGGACATCATGGCCCTGCCCCAGCCCACCGCCCCCTTCACCGCAGAAGACTACCTGCGCTGGGAAGCCGGGCAGCCCGACAAGCACGAGTACGACCACGGCGAGACCTTCGCCATGGGCGGCGCCAGCCGCCGGCACGTGACGATCTCGCTCAATATCGCCGCTGCCCTCGACGAGGCCCTCGAAGGCAGCCCCTGCCGCGCCTACATGGCCGACATGAAGGTCCAGGCTGCCGCGGACGAGGCCTACTTCTATCCCGAC
>JAEUNQ010000236.1 GCA_016790365.1 Thauera sp.
GAGCCAGCGGATGGTGTTGATGTCGAGGTTGTTGGTCGGCTCGTCGAGCAGCAGGATGTCGGGGTTGGCGAACAGCGCCTGGGTGAGCAGCACGCGCAGCTTCCAGCCCGGGGCGACCTCGCTCATCGGGCCGTTGTGCAGCTCGGTGGGGATGCCCACGCCGAGCAACAGCTCGCCGGCACGCGCTTCCGCCGTGTAGCCGTCGTATTCGCCGACCTTGCCCTCGAGCTCGGCGGCGTGCATGTAGTCGTCCTCGGTGGCGTCCGGGTTGGCGTAGATCGCGTCGCGCTCCTTGATCGCCGCCCACAGCTCCTCGTGGCCCATCATCACCACGTCGAGCACGCGCATGTCTTCATACGCGAACTGGTCCTGGCGCAGGTAGGCCATGCGCTCGTGCGGATCCTTGGAGATGTTGCCTGCGCTCGGGTCGAGGATGCCGCACAGGATCTTCATGAACGTCGACTTGCCGGCGCCGTTGGCACCGATCAGGCCGTAGCGGTTGCCGTCGCCGAACTTGACGGAGACGTTCTCGAACAGGGGCTTGGCCCCGAACTGCTGGGTGATGTTGGCTGCGACGAGCACGGAGAGATCCTGATTCGTAGATAAAACAAAGCCTTGCATTATAGCCTGGAAACGGCGGAGTGGCGCGGAGTGGGACTGCCGGGTCAGCGCGCGCGGTGCAGGGAGCTCGCGCCTCGTGCCGTGCGGGCCGGCTCCGGCCCGTCGGCCGCGTCGCAGCCCTCGTCACCCGTCGCAAGCCTGCGGGCGGGCTGCGTCGGCCGCGTTTGGCGGCATACTGCAGGCCCCGCATTCTTCGGCACCGTCGCTTCCCGATGCGTTTCCTCCATACCGCCGACTGGCATCTCGGCCGTGTCCATCACGGCGTCTCCCTGCTCGAGGACCAGGCCCACGTGCTGGCCGAGTTCGTTCGCATCGCCACCGACAGCCGACCCGACGCGATCCTGCTCGCCGGCGACGTCTATGACCGCTCGGTGCCGCCGGCCGAGGCGGTGCGCCTGCTCGACCTGGTGCTCGAGCAACTCGTGCTGGAGCTCGGGATCCCGGTGGTGATGATCGCCGGCAACCACGACGGCCCCGACCGCATCGCCTTCGGCTCCAGCTTGCTGCAGCGCGCCGGGCTGACCGTCCGCGGGCCGGTGGAGCCGGATGCCGGGCCGCTGGTGTTGCGCGACGAGCATGGAGCGGTCGCGATCCATGCGCTGCCTTATGCCGAGCCTGCGCAGGTGCGCCATGCCTGCGGCGACGACACGGTGGACAGCCACGCCGCAGCCCTGGCCGCCCAGCTCGCCGCGGCGCGTGCCAGGCAGCCGGCGGGCGCGCGCGCGGTGGTGGTCGCTCACGCCTTCGTGCTCGGCGGTGCGGAGAGCGAATCCGAGCGGCCGCTGGCGGTCGGGGGGAGCGGTGCGGTGGGGGCGGCCGCTTTCGAAGGGTTCGACTATGTCGCGCTCGGCCATCTGCACCGGCCGCAGGCGGTGGGTGCGGGCGCAGGGCCGGAGACCTGGCGCGACGCACGCATCCACTATGCGGGCTCGCTGCTCAAGTACTCGTTTTCCGAGGCCGACCATGCCAAATCGGTGAACCTCGTCGAGCTCGATGCCGCCGGACGGTGCGCGGTCGAGCGCATTCCGCTCGTGCCGCGCCGTGACCTGCGCATCGTCGAGGGCGAGCTCGATGCGCTCATCTCCGCCGCCGCCGCCGATCCGGGGCGCGACGATTACCTGCTCGCCCGCCTCACCGATCGCGGTGCGCTGCTCGACGCCATGGGGCGCTTGCGTGCCGCCTATCCCAACGCGCTCGCCATCGAACGCCCCGTGCTCGCCGGGGACGGCAGCGGGCGTGCGGCTCCCGACCATCGCCGGCTGCGCGTGCAGGATCTCTTCGCCGGCTTCCATCGCGACGTCACCGGCCTCGCCCTCGACGCGCCCGAGACGGCTGCGCTCGAGCGCGTCCTCGAGGGACTGGAACGGGAGGCGCGCGCGCGATGAAACCGCTGCGACTCGTGATGCAGGCCTTCGGGCCCTTCGCAGGCCGCGAGGAGGTGGATTTCACCCGCCTACCCGAGGGCGTGCTGTTCCTGATCGCCGGCCCCACCGGCGCGGGCAAGACCTCCATCCTCGACGGCCTCAGCTACGCGCTCTACGGCGACACCTCGGGTGGCGAGCGCAGTGCGCGCGAGATGCGCAGCCACCACGCCGACGCGGCGCTGGAGACCGAGGTCGAGTTCGACTTCGCGCTCGGCGCGCGTCGCTACCGCGTGCGCCGCGTGCCCGAGCAGGAGCGCGCGGCGCGGCGCGGCGGCGGGTTGGCCAAGGTGCTCGCCAAGGCGGAACTGTCCCGCCTGGGTGACGACGGTCAGACCTGGATCCCGCTCGCGCACAAGACCACCGAGGTCACCACCCTGGTCGAGGAACTGCTCGGCTTCAAGGCCGAGCAGTTCCGCCAGGTCGTCGTGCTGCCCCAGGGCCAGTTCCGCCGCCTGCTCGCGGCGAGCTCGGCGGAACGCGAGAAGATCCTCGAGACCCTTTTTTCCACCGCCACCTACAAGCGTGTGCAGGACGCCCTCAAGATCGAGGCCGCGGGCTTGCGCGAGCGTGGCGAGAAGGCGGCGCTGCAGCGCCGCACCCTGCTCGACCAGGCCGGGGCCGAAGGCGTCGAGGAGCTCGCGGAGCGGCATGCGGGCCTGCAGGCCACGCTCGCCAGCCTGGCGGAGGAGGAAGGGCGGGCACGCGGCGAGGATGCCGCCGCGCGCCTCGCGCTGCAGGAAGGTCAGGGGATCGAGGCGAGGTTCGCCGAGGCCGCGGCTGCGGCTGCGGCGCTGCAGCCGCTCGAAGCGGGCAAGGTCGAGCTGGACGCGCAGCGAACCCGGCTTGCCCAGGCGCGCCGGGCGCTCCAGGTCCTCCCTGCCGAGAAGGCGCTCGCGAGTGCCCGCCGTGATGCCGCCGAGGCGGGCGCGCAGGCCGAGCAGGTCGGCCGGGAGGCCGTCGACGCCGCCCGTCAGCTCATCGCGGCGCAGGAGGCATTGCAGGCCGAGATCGAGTGCGCGCCCGTGCGCGAGGCCGCGCAACGCGAGCTGTTGCGCCTGGAAGCCCTGGCCGACGTCGTCGGCCGTGTGGCCCAGGCCGACGACGAGGCTGCGCGCTGCGAAGCGGTGCGTGTCGCGCAGGAGCAGGCTTTCAGGACGGCCAGCGCACGCCATGAAAGCCTGCGCGTACGCCGCGACGAGATCGTGACCCGGATCGAGGCCTTGCAGGTGCCCGCCGCGCAGGCAGCGGGCCTTGCGCTGCAGGTGCAGCAGGCCGAGCAGCACGCCGCGGCTTGTGCAGCGATCGATCGGGCACGCCAGCAGCTCGCCGTCCGGAGCGCGGCGGAAGCCCGCGCCAGGCAGTGCTTCGACGCAGCCGCGGAGGCGTCCCGAGGCGCACGCGCTGCGTTCGAGGCGCTGGATGCGCGCTGGCGTCAGGCCCAGGCCGCGATCCTCGCCCGCCACCTGCATGCGGGCGAGGCGTGCCCGGTGTGCGGTGGCGTAGAGCATCCCGCACCGGCGCGACACGACGGCGAGCTGCCCACCGAGCAGGCACTGCAGGACGCTGCGGAGCAGGCGCGTGTCGCAGAGCGTGTGCTCGACCAAGCGCGCCACGCGCTCAACGCTGCGGAGCTGGCGCGGGCCTCCGCGGCCGCGGAGGCCGATACCCGCGTGGCCGCGCTCGTGCCCACGACCCATGCCCTCGACGGGGCGGGGGAGATGGTCGCGCTCGCCGAGCTGCGACGCAGCCTGGAGCTCGCCCGCGTCGCGACGCGCGAGCTCGTGCCACTGCGCGCAGGCTTGGGCGAGGCCGAGGCGGCGCTTGCCACCGCTGCCGCTGCCTGCGAGCAGGCGCGCGCGAGCGCGGCCGAAGCCGCAAGCGCCGCCCGCGCCGCGCTCGACGTGGCGGGGGAGCGCCGTGCCGGCTTGCCTGAAGCGCTGCGTACGCCGGCTGCCTTGCAGGCTGCGACCGCCGCGGCCATGGCCGCACGCGAGCGGGCCGAGCAAGCCCTGCAGCAGGCCCGGACTGCACACCAGGAGGCTGCCGGTCGCGAGGCCGCGCTGCGCGCCCGTCATGCCGCCCTGGTCGACTCTGCCCGGAGCGCGCTCGTACGTGCCGACGAGGCTGCCCGGCATTTCGGCGAGGCCTTGCATGCAGCCGGCTTCGTTGCCGTCGGGGCCGATCCCGCGCAGGGCCTTGCCGCGGCGGACTCGGCCTGGCGAGCGGCTTTGCTGCCGGGCGGACGCATCGAGGCGCTGGAGGAGGCCCTGCGCGAGGCCGAGGACCGCCTCGCCGCCGCGCGCGAGCGCGCGCAACGCGCCAGCCGGGACCTTGCCGGCCTGGTCCGCCCCGAACTCGATGTGCTCGAGGCGCGCGCCGCTTCCGCGCGCGAACGGGTCGAGTCGGTGCTCGCACGCATCGGTGCCACCCGCGCCGCCGTGCGCGCACTCGACGATCTGTTCGCACGCCTGGAGACGATCGCGCGCGAATCGGGCGCGATCGAGGCCGAGTACCGTGTCCTCGGCCACCTCGCCGATGTCGCCAACGGCAACAACGGTCGCAATCTCACCTTCCAGCGCTACGTGCTCGCGGCCCTGCTCGACGATGTGCTGCGCGCAGCCTCGGAGCGCCTGGCCGCCATGAGCCGCGGCCGCTACCGGCTGCAGCGCCGCGAGGAACTCGCCGACGCTCGTCGCGCAGGCGGCCTCGATCTCGAGGTATTCGACGAGTACACCGGCCGCACGCGTCCGGCGAGCACCTTGTCCGGCGGCGAAGGCTTCATGGCTTCGCTGGCGCTGGCGCTCGGCCTGTCGGACGTGGTCCAGGGATACGCCGGCGGTGTCCAGCTCGACACCTTGTTCATCGACGAAGGCTTCGGCAGCCTCGACCCCGAGGCGCTCGACCTGGCGATGCGGGTGCTGATCGACCTCCGCCAGCGCGGGCGCAGTGTCGGCGTGATCTCGCACGTCGAGGAGATGAAGCGGCAGATCGATGTGACGATCGAGGTGACGCAAGGGGTGCGGGGAAGCCGGGTCATCGTCGCCGGGGGCGGCTGACCGGGCGGGTTGCGCAGACGCCCCGCCCGGCGCCCTCCTCGAGTGCTCATTCGAGGATGCGGGCGATGATCTGGTCGCGATCGTCGTCGCGAAGCTGCTTCGACCGCAATTTCTGGTCCGCTGCGGCGACCAGGGCTTTGAGCTTGTCCCGCTCCGCCGTCACGAGCGAGCGACAGGCTGCCCAAAGGGCGCTTGCCGCGTGGTAGCCGACGAAGGGCGGCTCCTCGACCAGGCGATCTGCCAGCCATGGGCCGTATGCGGGGTCGAAGCGGACCTTGAGCATCACCACGGCGGCGAGCCGGTCCCCCGCCTGCGGGCTGCTTGCGAAGCGCGAAAGCTGCGACTGGGCACCGAGCGCGACCACGGTCATGCGCGCGACGATCTCCGACATGCGCCGGGTGCGCTCGCCACCCGATGGCATGGTGGCCCGGGTCTGCTCGTATTCGTACGCGAGCTCGGACATCTTCTCCACCGCGGCGCGCGGATCGTCCGCGACCACGCGCTGGACCTCCGCGGCCGCCTGGAGCTGCGATGGCGATGGCAGGGAGGGCGTGCCGCCCGAGCTCGCGGCTTCCATCGGGGTGTGTTGCAGCACCTGCTCGATCGCCTTGCGCTTGGAGCCCATCATGTCCTCGTCGGAGCGGGCAAAGGCGCCTTGCAGGAAGAGTCGGGTGTAGATGTATCCACCGAAGAAGCCCTCGATGGCGAATCCCACTACGATCGCGGTTGCCAGCGAGACGTGGGTCGCCGTTGGAACCGCCGCCATCGCCGCAGCCGCATTGGTGCTGACCGCATGAATGATCGCCGGCGCGTCCTGCAGATGCACCAGGCCGAGGCCGACGATGATCTTGGTCAGCCAGTCGGATACTTCCTCGAGATTGGTGTTCGGCCGCAGTCCCTGCGTGCCCTCGGCGCCTGCCGTTCCCGGCGGGCGGGGCGGTGGCGCAGAGCCGGCAGCGGACCTCGCCTGTGCAGCCGCCTGCTCAGTCCTGACCGCAGCGGGCCCGGGGCTTGCGCCACGCGGGATGCCGAACAGGAAACCGGTCGCCGCCCCGGCGGCGAGGCTGGCCATGCACCAGACGAGAACCGGCCCGAGGGCGGCTTCCTGCCATCCGGCGTATCCGGCAATCAGGATGCTGAGCCCGAGCGTCGCAAGGAAGGCCCGGTTCACCCGCTTCAGATCCTGTTCCAGCTCGGTGCCGGGCCGGAAGGCGGCAGGGAAGCTGGCCGGGCTCCCCCGCGAGAACCTGTCGCCGAGCCACCTTGGGATCATGTTCATGACGCACCTCCGTCGTGCCTTGCGGCAAGGGCCTCGCACGTTGATGCCAAGCCGCCGGCCGCCCTTCAGGTGTCGAGCACCTGGGGACGGGCGGCCGCGCCCTGCGCCTCGGCCAGCTTGGCCCGGGTGTCCTTGTAGCGCGTCCAGTCGAAACCCTCGAGGAAGCGCAGCGCGGACTCCGCCCCACGACGGAAGAGGTCTAGCTTGTCCGCGTCGGGCAGGTTGAAATCGAGCCAGTCATGGTCGGCGGTGTCGATGTAGGCGACCAGCTGGACGAAGTCGGGATTCCTGCGGATGAACTCGTAGTCGAGGCAATGGCGCGCGGAGTTGAAGGTCTGGGTCACCAGCGTGAATGCGTTCGGGATCTCGTGCCGGCGTTCATCCCACTGGAGCTTGACCCCGAAGGTCGGACGGGTGGGGACCTTCCGGGAGTTGTGGAAGACATCGATCGGGAAGTTCGAGAGCACGCCGCCATCGACGAACAGGCATCGGCTCGGAAGGAAGTCGCCCTGGACGTCGTGCTCTCCGAAGCCAGCCATTTCGCACCACATCTTCCGGTGCGCCTCGTCGCGCAGCTGCATCGGGATCGAGAATGGGGCGAAGAAGACCGGAATCGACATCGAGCACCGTGCGTAGTCGGCGGGATGGACGGCGTCCGTATCCGCCCAGTAGAGCGGCGCCATGTGGGGAAATTCCACCTTGGTCTCGGTGGAGATGTCGGCGGCGACGATGCAGAGCTGGTCCTTGGCCGGGTCCAGGGGCGCAAGCATGCTGCGGCCCTCCAGCTGGGATGCGCGGTGCGGCGAATCGGCTCTCAGGTGCCAGCCCGCGGGCGTGCGTGACATCCGGGCGCGCAGGCTCCGGGTGTCGGAAACGCCATGCGCGTCGAGTACCTCCCTCATCCACGAATGGAATCGCTCGCCGCGGTTGAGGCCCATCATCTCGCCCAGGTTGTCGACGATCTGGAAGCCCTTCCAGAGCGCACGTGCCAGCCCCGGTCGCTTGAGCATCGTGTGGATGAAGTCGGGGGCATCCTCGTCGTCGTCGTCCTTGCCATCGACGAAGCTGGCCATCGGCATGTTCGCGACGATATCGATCAGCCTGGAACTCTTCTCGGCCTGCGGCTCGTCGATGGCGGCGAGGGCCAGGGCGGTGATCGAGCCGGCAGACGCCCCGCCCAGGCTGACGAAGCGCAGCCCCGCCTGCTCCAGCACGTGGATGTAGCCGAGCAGGGCGACGCCGAGGACTCCGCCCCCCTCCATGACCAGGTCGACGTACTGGTGACCTTCTCCGTCCAGCGCGTCGCTGTATGCGCGGCGATGCAGTTCCTTCGTGCGCAACTCCTGGAGCAAGGGGGTGACGTGATGGAAAAAGTCTGCAGCCTGGAGCGCCATGGCGTGCCTCGCTTGGGTGCGACCCGCGCAGCGCAGGTCATACGTTCAACATAGTCGAGGCACGGGAAAATGGTAACGCCGACGAAGCGAGGGCCGGTCTCCATCCGGAGCGGGCGGCCCGCTCAGCGGCGGTCCGCCGCCGCCCTCAGGGCCGTTGCGTCTGCGCGATCATCTTGTCGAGCGCCATCGTGTGGTCCGCCTCCTCGGTGGCGAACTCCATGGCCAGCGCCTTGATCTCCGGATCCGTGCTGCCTTCCGAGATGGTGCGGTAGAAGTTCATCGCGCGCGCCTCGTTCTCGCGCGCGTATTCCAGCGCCTGCCAGGGGTTCATGGTGTAGTCGAAGGCGTCCTCGTCGCCGACCTCGGTGGGCGCGACCCAGCGGTATTGCCAGGACTTGAGGCGCGGCAGCTCGAGGCCGGCGGCACGCTCGACGATCGAGTCGCCGTGCATGTTGGAGTAGCGCACCATGTCGCGGAATAGCGAGGCGACCTCGAGGTTGTTGTGCGCCTCCATCATGTCGGCGAGTTCAAGGTAGCGTTCGGCGGCCTCGCGTTCCATGGCGATCGCGTGGGCGAGAAATTCGGGCATCGTGTAAGACATGGTCGTCCTCCTGGAATCATGTGGTTTTGTTGGACTTCACATATATCACATCGTGAAGGCGACGACAGGCTATACGCCGACGGTCTGCTTGTCTCGCCGCAGCGCACAAGGGGGGCCACGCACACACCGAAACTCGCCGTCGCCCATCTTCATCAAGACCGTCGCCTGGGCATCGGTCACCGAGGCACGCGCCGGAACGATCCCGCCCCCGCACTGGCCCGCACCCGCATGCCGTCTTGTGCCACCTGGCGCAGTTTCACAGTTGGAGCGCGTGTTGATGCCGTGCTTGATTCTCTCGTGAACTGGTCTATAAACTGGTCTATGGCAACCGGAGAACGTGATGAACCTTGAGATCGGCTCATACGAGGCCAAGACCAAACTGCCCGAACTCCTCCGCGGCGTGCAGGCGGGCAAGCGCTACACGATCACCCTGCGTGGCGAGCCCGTCGCCGACCTGATACCGGCTGAAGGCAAGCAAGCGGATGCCGCGGCGGCCCTCGATGCGATGCGCCCCGTCATGCGCATGGCATCGACGGCCGCCGAGGGGATCGACCTCAAGGCGCTGATCAACGAGGGGCGGGCATGAGCTTCGTGCTCGATAACTCGGTGGCGATGTGCTGGCTGCTGGCCGATGGCAAACCGGCCGATGTAGCGTACGCCGAGGCCGTGCTCGATGCGCTGCGTGAGCAGCAGGCGCTGGTCCCATCGCTATGGGCGCTCGAGGCCAGCAACGTGATCGCCCGGGCCGAGGCCAAGGGGCTGCTCACCGAGGCGCGCTCGCAGGCCTTCGTCGTCCTCCTGCAGCGACTGAACATCGCGACCGATCCCGCCACCGCAGCGCACGCCTTGGGCGACACCCTGCACCTGGCCCGGCGTTACAAGCTATGGGCGTACGACGCGGCGTATCTGGAGCTGGCCCTGCGAACCGGCCTGCCCCTCGCGACCCTGGACGCAGATCTCGAGAAGGCGGCGCAGGCCGCGGGCGTGGAGGCGTTCGCCCCGAACTGACCGGGCGCCGAGCCGTCGCTCTTGTAGCGGATGCGCTGATCGGCGATGGCCGCGAAGTTGTCGGCCTTGACTTCGAGATGAAGCTTGTCGAGGAAGTTGTCCTTGATTACCAAGGGTGGGAGGCTGAAGCGGCGCACCGAGTGAAGTGGGTGCGAATATCGCCGGTCTCCCGGGGGAGAAAGGCGGCTCGGCAAAGTCTGGGCGCTGACCGCTGGAGCAGCATGGGCGGCGGCACGCAGGATGTTGCTGCGTCCGCCCAGCGTGCGCGGACCGCAGCGCGGATGCAGCTATCGAGCAGCCCGGCGGGCCACGATCAACCACGGAGTCGATCGTATTCGCATGATGGTTGGAGCTCGTTTCCAATGATCAGTGGCCAATCGAGGCGTCTGGCGGGCGACAGCAGCTCGGCCAAAGCGGCCGACCAGCCACAACGGAATGAGCGGCAGCAAGTCTGATCACTCCAGCCGCCCAAACTCTCTGCCCTTATCTCTCGGTGTGCAACAATCAAGTCCCTAAATGCGGAGCGTCTACAGAGGCGTTGTCGATCGAGATCGGAAAAAACTCATGCGTGCTTGCCAACGTCGATTGGGTTACGTCATTGCAACAATTCGCTCAGACGGCGCAGCCCGGGCTTCTTGAAAGCCATTCGAATGAGCTGCTCTAGGATGTGCGTGTTTGCAACGTGAATGTAGGAAATGCCGACGCTGGTTTTCTTGTCGTCCTTGGATCCGATGCAGAACGATCCATCTGCACTCCATATCTGCAACTGCCCCCAAGAACACCGCACCTTTTCATTCGCACCTAGAAACTTTCGCCTCACCAAAGTGATGCCATCGTCGTGCAGGAGTGCATCGCCGAAGTACAGGTCTCGCCCATCCTTCAACGCTTCCAACATCTCACCAAGAAGGCGGATGCCGACAGCTCGCCAAAGCTTGTCGATGAAGTTGGTGTAGATGTGCTCTTTCCTGAGCTCAACAACCGCCTCAGCACGCCTGTCTCCGAAGGCGATCGTGTAGGTCGTCCCCGTAGGCACGCCGTTGATGGAGTGGCGAACGCCACCCCAACGAACACGAGTGACCGAATCCAAAGGAAAGCGTTGCCCTTTCCATAAGATACCATCAGGCGAAATGCTCAGGGCGTCCTTGAACATCACACCAATTTCAGCGCGGTATGTGATCTCACGAGCCCATTCGTCTCTGCGTGCTACCGCCTGCTTCCGCTCAT
>JAEUNQ010000254.1 GCA_016790365.1 Thauera sp.
AGGGGCGCAGCTTCGAAGGCCTCAACGACCTGCCCGCGCCGACCTTCGAGAGCAACGCGGTGACCGAGCCGAACAACTTCGTCGAGCACTTCATCGACTCCAGCGGCGTGGTGTCGTGGCGCTTCTTCAGTGCCCGGGCGGATCATCCCTTCGTCGAATGGGACTTCTCCGGCCACGGCGAACGATCCAACGTGGATGAGGCCGCGACCCTGTTCGGCATCCTCGAGGACATGGGCAAGGAAGCGTACGTGGCGGTGTTCGACCAGCTCGGCGCCAAGGTGTGCCGCATCGTGGTGCCGGGGTACTCCGAGGTCTATCCGGTCGATGACCTGATCTGGACCAACACCAACAAGGCGCTGGCCTTCCGCGCCGACATCCTCAACCTGCATCGCCTCGACGACAACGCCCTCGAAGCCCTGCTGGGGCGCCTGGAAGAGAGCGAGCTCGACGACTACACCGACATCATCGAATTGATCGGCATCGAGTTCGACGAGAACACCGTGTGGGGCCAGCTCACGATCCTGGAGCTGAAGCTGCTGATCCATCTCGCCCTGCAGCAGCTCGAAGAGGCCAAGGAGCGCGTCGAGGCCTTCCTGCAATACAACGACAACACGGTCGAGCGCGTGCTGTTCTACCAGGCGCTGAACGTGGTGCTGGAGGTGATGCTGGACGACGAGCTGGAGCTGGCCGACTACGAGGCCAACTTCCGCCGCATGTTCGGCGACGCGCGCATGGACGCGGTGATCGGCTCGGTCGAGGGCAGCGTGCGCTTCCACGGCCTCACGCCGACGAGCCTGCAGCTCGAAGGGCTCGACCGCCACCAGCGCCTCATCGACAGCTACCGCAAGCTGCACAAGGCGCGGGCGCGCGCGGCGGGCGTGTCCGCGTAGGTTTGCGCGCGAGCGCCGGGTCCGGCGCGCGCGCGGGTATGCGACAGGCGCTCCGGGAGCCGGCGGCGCACCCTGGCGAGCCGCGGGCGCAGCCTGCGGCGATGCAGCGCATCGGGCGGCCCGCTCCGCGCGGCACCCGCGCCGGTCTGCATCGCGAAGTTCATTCGAAAGGAACCCCCCCATGCTGCTCCCCGAGACCGAGCCGCCCGCCAGCGTCCTGGTCGACATCATCGACGGCGTCGGCGTGCTCACCCTGAATCGTCCCGCCGTGCTCAACGCGCTCGATCTCGCCACCGTGCGCGCGCTCACCCGCCAGCTCGACGCCTGGGCGGACGACCCGGCGATCCGTGCGGTCCTGCTGCGCGGCACTGGCGAACGCGCGTTCTGCGCCGGCGGCGACGTGTGCTCGCTGTACCACCTGCAGAGCCAGGGCTCGCCCGAGCTGGAGCGCTACTTCGACGAGGAGTACGCGCTCGACTGCCGGATCCACCGCTATCCCAAGCCCACGATCGCCCTCATGGACGGCGTGGTGATGGGCGGCGGCATGGGGATCTCGCAGGGCTGCACCCACCGCCTGGTCACCGAGCGTACCCGCATGGCGATGCCGGAGACGGCGATCGGCGTCTTTCCGGATGTGGGCGGCAGCTACTTCCTGTCCCGCCTGCGGTCGGCGGCGCTGGGCGTCTACATCGGCGTGGTGGGCGACACCCTGAGTGGCGCCGACGCGGTGGTGAGCGGCCTCGCCGACCGCCTGGTGCCGAGCGCCTTCCTCGCCGACCTGCCGGCGCTGATCGCCGCGATCGACGCCGGCGCCTGGCCGGCGGCACCGACGCACACGAGCATCCCCTCGCTGCTCACCGCGCCGGTGCTCGCGGCGGTGGAGCGCCACTTCTGCCAGCCCGGGGTGGAGGAGATCCTCGCCTCGCTCGCCGGCGAGACCGACCCCGCGCTGCGGACGTGGGTGGAGCGCACCCTGGGGCTGCTGGCGCAGCGCTCGCCGCTGATGTTGCGCGTGACCTTCGAGCAGCTGCGGCGCGGACGACAGCTCGACCTGGAGGCGTGCTTCCGCATGGAGCGGACGATGGTGGCGCACAGCTTCGCGCACGGCGACACCATGGAAGGCATCCGCGCGCTGCTGATCGACAAGGACCGCAGCCCGCGCTGGCGGCACCGCGCGGTGGCGGAGGTGCCGCGCGAGGAGGTGGAGGACTTCTTCGCCGGGCACCCCCCGTAGGAGCGCCGGCAGGCGCGAACCCGCGCACGCTCCGACGCGGCCCGCACGGTCCGCCCCGCCGCCTTCGCGCCTTCCGCCGCTCCTGCATTGAACGGCGCGCGGTGATGGTGAGCGACACCGGCAACCCCGTGTAGGAGCGCCGGCAGGCGCGAACCCGCGCTCGAACTCCGCGCCTCTTGGCGGCGATCCGCTTACTCTCCTGCGCCGATCAGCAGGTAATTCGGCCCGCTGCGCACGAAGCCGGCGTCGTCGACCAGCATGTCCAGCGCCACCGAGGCGAGGTCGTCGGCGATCGGGTCGACGCGCACGTTCTTCGGCTGGACGATGAGCTTGGTGTAGCTCTCGCACGACCCGCAGGACTCCGCGCGGGCGATGCCGTCGTCGCCGTCGATCTCGTGCAGGGTGATCTTGTCGCGGTCGCCGCAGCTCACGCAGGTGGCGTGCGGGACGTGCCACTCGGTGTTGCACAGGGTGCAATGGACGTAACGCAGGCCGGCGGTCGGGCCGTCGCTGCGGATCACGCTGACCACCGGATGGCTGCCGCACACCGGGCAGGTGCTGTGCGCTTCCATCAGCGGCAGCGCGTCGGCGTCGAGCTTGCTGGCGAGCGCGGTGAACACCACCTGCATCGCCGCGGCGACGTAGGGCAGGCGGGCCATGTCGGCGGCTTCGGGCTCGCCGTTGAGCAGCTTCTCGCCGAGCTTGTCGAGATCCTCGGCGCTGGTGACGAGCAGCCCGTCGAGGGTCTCGCGCGCGCCGACCGGGGCGTTCTCCAGCAGGTCGCCGACGAGGTTGCGCAGGATCTCGCGCCACACCGCGGGGCGCTGGTACGAGGCCACGCTGATCGGCGGCATGCGGTGCTTGTGCGCGCGTTCGAGGACGTCTTCCGCAGGCGGCGCGATGTCCTGCGCCGCGGCCTCCAGCGCCGCATGCTGGGCACGCGACAGGCGGCCGAGGAAGGCGAGCCACTCGCCCAGGCCGTGGTGCAGCGCGAGGGCGTCGAAACGCTCGGCACGCGCGAGGAAGACCTTGTCCGGATCGGGAAGGAGGATGGCGGCAGCTTCGCCCGAGGGCGGCAGTTCGATGGCTTGGGTGTTCATGGTGTCTCTGGATGGAATGGCGCCCGCGATGATCGGCGCAGTGGCGGGGCGAATGCAAGCCGGAGATGCGTGGACCGCCCCTGCAGGAGATCATCGCTGCGCTGCAGGCGTGAGGCCGGGGCTCCTCAGGGTTTGCCTGTAGGCCTGTCCCGAATCCGCGCCGCACCGGGGAAAACAATCGTATTCTCTCTGGCGCGGCGAGCCAGCGGCCCCACCGGGCGCCGGCCCGGTCCGGCCGCCCGGGAACATGCCCGCCGGCGCCGCGAAAAAAGAATCGGCGATCGCCGCTAAGCGTGCCGCAGTGTCGAGGCCTTTACGCCCCGCAGCGCACCGATTGCGAGCGGACGATCGCCCGGACAACCTGGAGGAGGACCCCCATGAACGAGCCCAGAAGCGTCTCGCGCCCCGTCTCGCCGCGCGTCGCGCTCTTCGCCACCTGCCTCGTCGATGCGATGCGCCCCAGCGTGGGCTTCGCCGCCTTGAAGCTGCTGCGCGACGCCGGCTGCCGGGTCGAGGTGCCGCAGGCGCAGACCTGCTGCGGCCAGCCCGCCTTCAACAGCGGCGACACCGCGCACGCGGCCACGCTGGCGCGCCACTTCATACAGACCTTCGAGGGCTACGACTACGTGGTCGCGCCCTCGGGCTCCTGTATCGGCATGACCAAGGTGCACTACGCCGAGGCGCTCGCCGACGACCCGGCCTGGGCCGAGCGCGCGCGCCGGCTGGGCGAGCGCAGCTTCGAGCTGATGAGCTTCCTGGTCGATGTGATGGGGTACGCCCCGGCCGACGTGAAGCTCGACACCAGCTTCACCTACCACGACAGCTGCTCCGGCCTGCGCGAGCTCGGCGTCCATGACCAGCCGCGCGCGCTGCTCGGCAAGGTCGCGGGGCTCACCCTGAAGCCGCTCGAAGGCAACGACGTGTGCTGCGGCTTCGGCGGCACCTTCTGCGTCAAGTATGCGGCGATCTCCAACGCGGTCGTCGGCGAGAAGGCCGAGGCCATCGAGCGCAGCGGCGCGCAGTTGCTGCTCGGCGGCGACCTTGGCTGCCTGATGAACATGGCGGGCAAGCTCAAGCGCCAGGGCTCGGGCGTGCGCGCCTTCCATGCCGCCGAGGTGCTCGCCGGCATGGGCGGCGGTGCGGCCATCGGCGAGGAGCGCTGAACCATGCAAGAAGCAACGATGTCCTTCAAGGCGCGCGCCGAGAAGGCGCTGGCCGACCCGACACTGAAGATCGCGATCGACCGCACCACCGGCACCGCCGAGCGCAAGCGCGCGGTGGCGATGAACCAGTTCCCGCAGTTCGAGGCGGCGCGCGAGCGCGGCAAGCGCATCAAGGACCACGTGATCGCCAACCTCGATCACTACCTGCTCGAGTTCGAGCGCAACGCCATCGCCTCGGGCGCCAAGGTGTACTGGGCCGCGACCGC
>JAEUNQ010000149.1 GCA_016790365.1 Thauera sp.
CGGCGAAGGCGGCGACTGGGGCCGCGCCGCCACCCGCGACCTGATCCGCAGCCGCATCAAGATCAAGAGTCTGAACTTCATGCGCGGGCGCACCTTCCTCAACAAGTTCCTCATCATCGACGAGGCGCAGAACCTCACGCCCAAGCAGATGAAGACCCTGATCACGCGCGCCGGCCCCGGCACCAAGGTGGTCTGCATGGGCAACATCGCACAGATCGACACTCCATACCTCACCGAGGGTTCGTCCGGCCTGACGTTCGTGGTCGACCGTTTCAAGGGCTGGGCCCACTCCGGCCATATCACCCTGCAGCGCGGCGAGCGCTCGCGCCTGGCCGACCACGCCGCCGAAGTGCTCTGACGCACACGCCTGCCGGAGCGCCGGCAGGCGCGAACCCGGCAGCCCGAGGTCCGACCACGCAGGTCACGTACGCTACCTCGCCACCGCCCCGTCACGGCCGCCCCTCGCGCCTGCGGCGCGCTCGCCTATAATGAGCGGATCGCTTCGACCACGGTCCGCCCATGAGCAACGACGCCACCACCCTGCTGGTGGGAGCCAGCACGGATTTCCTGCGCAACTTCTCCCCCTTCAACCGCATGGAGGCCGAAGCCCTCGCCTTTGTGGCCGAACGCGCGGTACTCGCCTTCCACGCCCGCGGCAGCGAGATCCTGACGCCCGAGTCAGGCGTGCCGACGCACTTCTACATCGTCCAGCGCGGCAAGATTCAGGCTCGCCAGGCCGGACAGGCCACCGTGACCGAGTACACCAGCCTGACGCTCGGCGCGGGCGAGTGCTTCCCGATCGGTGCGATTTCGGCGCGACGTCCCTCTACGAACGCTTATGTGGCGGTCGAGGACAGCTTCTGCTTCCAGATCAGCGCCGATGACTTCCTGCACCTGATGCAGATCAGCCCGGTGTTCCACCTGTTCTGCACGCAGTACATCGCCAGCCTGCTCAGCCAGTCGCGCCAGCAGTTGCAAAGCAGCTTCGCCCAGCGCGCCGCCGAACAACAGACGATGACCACGGCACTGGGCAAGCTGATCAAGCAGGAGCCGGTCTTCGTCACCCCCGACACGCCCACCCGCAGCGCGCTCGAACGCATGTCCGAGCTGCACCTCGGCTGCATGGTGGTCGTCGACGCGGAGCGCCGCCCGGTCGGCATCCTGACCCAGAGCGACCTGCTGCCGCGCGTGATCCTCGCCGGCTTCGACCTCGCGCGCCCGATCGGCGAGCTGATGACCGCCAACCCGCACCAGCTGCCGGCAAGCGCCTCGGCCTACGACGCCGCGCTCGAGATGGCCACCCATGGCGTGCGCCACCTTCTGGTGGTCGACTCCGACAGCGTGCTGCTCGGCGTGGTCTCCGAGCGCGACCTGTTCTCGCTGCAGCGCATCAGTCTGCGCCAGATCCGCGCCGGCATCGACAACGCCGCCGACATCGCGGCCCTGCAGCGCGCCAGCAAGGACATCCGCCAGCTCGCCCTCAACCTCATCGCCCAGGGCATCGGCGCCGAGCAGCTCACCCAGTTCATCTCCGCGCTCAACGACGCCCTCACCCGCCGCATCATCACCCTGGCGCGCGAGCGCCACGACCTGGTGGGGATCGAGTTCGCCTGGTTCGCCTTCGGCTCCGAGGGCCGCCACGAGCAGACGCTATCGACCGACCAGGACAACGGGATCATCTTCCGCTGCGCAGACGCGAAGCAGCTCAAGGAAACGCGCGCCCGCCTGGTCGAGTTCGCGCGCACGGTCAACGAAGACCTCGCCGCCTGCGGCTTCCCGCTGTGCAAGGGCAACATCATGGCGAGCAACCCCGAGCTGTGCCTGACGCTCGACGAGTGGAAGTCGCGCTTTGGCGACTGGATCCGCGAGCCCGACCCGCAGGCCCTGCTCAACGCGTCGATCTTCTTCGACTTCCGCGTGCTCTACGGCAACGAACGCTTCGGCGACCAGTTGCGCAGCGCGCTCAACAAGGGCGCCAAGGGCAACAGCGCCTTCCTGCGCATGATGGCCGCCAACGCGCTCAAGGTCATGCCCCCGCTCGGACGCATCCGCGACTTCGTGGTCGAAGACGACGGCACCATCGACCTGAAGAAGTCCGGTGCCCGCCTCTTCGTCGACGTGGCGCGCATCCTCGCGCTGCGCACCGGCGTGGAGTCGAGCAGCACGGTGCAGCGGCTGCGCCAGGGCAGCACCAAGATCGGCATGAGCCAGGAGGAAGTCTCGGCCATCATCGACGGCTTCAACTTCATCCAGCTGCTCCGCCTGCGCTCGCAGCACCTCGAGACCGAACACGACTCCGCCGACGATAATCGCGTCGATCCCGAATCGCTCAACGAACTCGACCGCCGCATCCTCAAGGAAGCCTTCCGCCAGGCGCGCAAGCTCCAGTTGCGGCTCAAACTCGACTATCAATTATGAGCTGGCTCTCCCGCCTCAAGACCGCCCGCGGCAGCCAGTCGCCGCTGAGCGAAGAAGCCGAGCGTGCGCTCGAAGCTTGGCACGCGCTCACCGAGCCCGCCCACGAGCAACCCCATTTCGAGTCGCGCTACGTGGTGCTCAACACCGAGGCGACGGGCCTCGACCTCGAGCGCGACCGCCTGCTCGCAGTCGGCGCCATCGCGATCGACGGCGGGCTGCTGCACCCGCAGGACGCCTATTACGCACAGCTCGAGCCCTCGCCCGGCGATGCGCTCGCGAGCCTGCTGGGCTTCACCGGACGCTGTCCGCTGGTGGTGTTCAACGCCACCTTCAACCGCACCTTGCTCGAGCGTGCGTTTGCAAGGCAACTGGGCTTCACGCCCGAATTCCTCTGGATCGACCTTTACTTCCTGCTGCCCTCGCTGTTTCCCGAACGTCTCGAGCGCCCCGGCCGACTGGCCGACTGGATGGCCGCCTTCGAGATCGAAACCTTCCAGCGTCACCACGCCCTCGGCGACGCCTGGGCGATCGCGCAGCTCTTCCTGGCCGCGCAGTCGCGCGCCCTGTCCCTCGCGGTTACCAATCCGCGCACGCTTGCCGATCACGCCCACGCATACCGGCAGAAGCTCAAGGTCTGACTTCGCATGCCGTTGGCAAGAGGATCCGCTGCGCGCAGCCGGCGCAGATTTCCCTTTACAGCGAACGACTCGATGCGTATATTCCGGCGAATGTTTTTGCGGACATCCCTCCTCCCTCTGCTCGCTTCCCTCGCGCTCGCGCTCCCGGCACAGGCTGCAGAGCGGGCTGCGCTGCAGGACGCGCGCACCGTGGCTGCAGCGTCGGCCTTCGACGAGTACGCCACCGCTGCAGAGCAGCTGGTCGACGAGGCGCTGTCCTACCTGGGTATCCGCTACCGCTTCGGCGGTACCTCGCCAGCAACCGGCTTCGACTGCAGCGGCCTCGTCCTCAACGTCTTCCGCAACGCGCTCGGCCTCGATCTGCCGCGCAGCGCGAGTGAGATGGCGAGCCTGGGCGACAAGATCGGCAAGAAGGATCTCAAGCCCGGCGACCTGGTGTTCTTCAACACGATGCGCCGAACCTTCTCGCATGTGGGAATCTACCTCGGTGACGGCAAGTTCGTGCATGCGCCGTCGAGCGGCGGAAAGGTCCGCGTCGAGAGCATCGCCACCGCATACTGGGCCAAGCGCTTCAACGGCGCTCGCCGCCTGGTGGATGAGGACTCGTTCGGCCTGAGTGCGCAGTTGATCGGCACGCGCTGACCGAAACTCGGAAGCTCGCAAATGGAAAAGGCCCGGCATATCCGGGCCTTTTCCATTTGCGAGGCGTGCCCCTCATCGGCGTGCCGTGCGCCCCTTCTCACAGCGCTGCGGGCAAGCGGCGCAGCGCGAACCCATCTGGCGATCGAGCGCCTGCTGCAGCGCGCAGGTCGAGCGCCGGCAGCACACCACCTGGACTCCCTGCTTGCCCGCAGCCTCGCGGAAGCGCTGCATGACGTTGTGGCCGAGAAAGTCGGTGAACAAGATCACCAGACCGATCCCGCTCGGCAAGGGCGCACTGCGACGCTGGTGCGTCGTGTCACGGCCGCTGACGTGGGCAGCGATATGGATACCGAAGTTTTGCAGGACGTCCGGGATGTTGCCGAGGCGATCGGCACCGACGAGCAACGCATTCATGGAATCTCCTTGATGAGAACACTTCTCAACAATAATGCAGTGAATGCGAGCTATTTGCAACTGCGAACCTTTATCGATAGTATCGCAACACCGCCAACACACCAGGGTTCGCAAACCATGAGCAAGAAAGTCCTGATCGCCTCGCTGATCGCCGCCTTCGGCGCCACCGGCAGTGCCTCCGCCGCCGAGCTGAACGTCTACTCCGCCCGCCACTACCAGACCGACGAGCAGCTCTACGGCAACTTCACCAAGCAGACCGGGATCAAGATCAACCGCATCGAGGCGAAGGAAGACGAACTGCTCGAGCGTATCCGCAACGAAGGCGCGAACAGCCCGGCAGACGTTTTCGTGACCGTCGATGCCTCGCGTCTGGCGAAGGCCGACGAGATGGGCATCTTCGAGCCCGTCAAGTCCGCCGAGCTCGAGGCCCGCATTCCCGCCCACCTGCGCGCGCCGAACTGGTTCTCGTACTCGACCCGCGCACGCGTGATCGTGTACAACCCGGACATGGTGAAGGCCGAGCAGGTGCAGACCTACGAGCAACTCGCCGATCCGACGCTAAAGGGCCAGGTGTGCACCCGCTCGGGCAGCCACCCTTACAACCTTTCGCTCGGCGCCGCGATGATCAAGCACAACGGCGCGGACGCGACCGAGAACTGGGCGAAGGGCATCGTCGCCAACTTCGCGCGCGCCCCCAAGGGTGGCGATACCGACCAGATCCGCGCCGTGGCTGCCGGAGAGTGCGGCGTGGCGATCGCCAACAGCTACTATCTCGCCCGCCTGATGAACTCCGGCAAGCCCGAGGATCAGGCCGCGGTCGCGAAGGTCAAGGCGGTGTGGCCGAACCAGGCGACCTGGGGCACCCACATCAACGTCTCCGGCGCCGGCATGCTCAAACACGCGCCGAACAAGGAGGCTGCGGTCAAGTTCCTCGAATACCTCGCCTCGGATCAGGCGCAGCAGTACTTCGCCAATGGCAACAACGAATGGCCTGCGGTGCCGAGCGTGAAGGTGGACAACGCCGCGCTCACGAAGCTCGGCGACTTCAAGGCCGACACCCTGCCGATCGGCGAGCTCGCCGACACGGTGGCCGAAGCCCAGCGCATCTTCGACCGCGCCGGCTACCGCTGATCGGCATTTCCCGCGACCGCTGCCGCACAGGCGGTCGCTGCACGGGGGGACTCCACGCTCAAACGGCCCGCCTCAGCCGGACGGCGAGGTCGTGGAGGATCCCCCCGGGATAGCCCGGCCGTGATGGCTGGCCTCCTGATTCCGGCCGGGTTCGTCCCCGCCCACCTCGCCAGACATCAGCGGAGCCAGCACGACCCGGTTGCGCCCTGCGTGCTTGGCGGCATACAAGGCCTCGTCCGCGCGCGCATAGGCCACCTCGTAGCTCTCGTCGCGCGCATCCAGCATGGTCGCGCCGATGCTGACCGAGTAGTGAAGCGGTCCCGCATCGATGCTCGCAGGCGAGTCGGCCACCACCCTGCGCAGCCGGTCGGCCACCCTCACCGCGCCGAGCGAGTCGATGCACGGCAGCAGCACCGCGAACTCCTCGCCGCCCAGACGGGCGAATACGTCGGCTTCTCGCAGCTGAGCGCTCACCGTTGCCGTGAAGTGGCGCAGCACCTCGTCACCCGCGGCGTGGCCATGGGTGTCGTTGACGCGCTTGAAGAAATCCAGATCCATCAGCAGCAGCGCCGCCGGCGCCTGGTTACGGCGGACGCGGCCGAGCTCTCCGCGCACCACCTCGACGAAGTGGCGGCGGTTCCACAGCCCGGTCAGCGGGTCGCTGGTCGCAAGCTGAAGCAAACTCTCCTCCATCGCCTTGCGTTGCGAGATGTCCTGGTGGATGCCGACCATGCGAACCGCTTCCCCGCCCTCGCCTCGATCCAGCACGCGGCCGGCAGCGAGCACCCAGACCCAGTGTCCACTCTTGTGCCTGAGCCGGTACTCTGCGCGATAAGCTTCGTTCACTCCGCGCAGATGCGGCTCCAGCGAATTCCGGATATCGGACCAGTCGTCCGGATGCACAAGGGTCTCCCAGGCCGATATGCCAGTCGCCAGCTCGTCCGGGGTGTAGCCCAGCATCCGGCACCAGACGGGGCTGAAGGCCGCCCGCCCGCTCGGCACGTCCCAGTCCCACAGGCCGAGTTCGGCCCCTTCGAGCGCAAGCATCAGCCGGCGCTCACGCTCGGCGATCTGCTCGCGCACCCGACGCCGTTCGGTGAAGTCCCGGCTGATGCGGATCTCACCGAGTTGCCTGCCCTCGGAATCGAAATACGGGGTACGCAAGGTGTCGAGCAGGCGCACGGTTCCGTCCGCCGCCTCCAGCCACTCCTCATGATTCTCCGCGCGGCTCACCGTCTCCCGGCCCGCTTCGGCGAGCGGCAGGCGGTCCGCGAAGACCTCGCCGTCACTGCGTCCGACGAGGGCGGCCTCGCGAATGCCGTAGGCATCTGCGAAAGCCTTGTTGCAGCCAAGATATCGACCCTCGCGGTCGCGAAACGCGATGAGGTCCGGAACCGAATCGATCAAGCCGCGCAGCAGCGCGCGCTCGGCCGCCAGCGCCAGCTGCGGCGCACGCACGCCAGAAACGAAGACCGCTCGATAGATCATGACGAAGGCGGCAAGCTTATAGGCATGACCGAGCGCGTTGTAGAGATCGCCAGCCGCGATGTAGCGTGCGAAGTACAGTTCGGCCAGCGCCATCGTGACCGCAGCGGCGGCAAGCCATCCGCCCGCGGCTTCGCCGTCGGCGAGCGCCCGACGCGCCAGCAGGACGGCGGCAGCAAGGTAGAGCAGCGCGAGTCCGCCCTCCAGCGCACTCTCGAGCGGAGTGACGCCCTGTCCCTCGATGAAACCAACGGGTAGGACCTGCGGATGCGCGAGGATCAGCCAGCTCCAGGCCAGCGTGATCACGAGCGCCCCGAGCACGGTCCAGGCAGCCAAGGGCCCGCGCCCTTCCCGCTCCGGCAGCAGGGCGTGCGCGAGCAGGCCGAGCGCCCCGAGCAGGCGTGCCATCAACCAGAACGCGATCGCCTTGTCGGCGTCATTGGGCGTGACGAAGGCCGGCATGCCCGGATGGGACATCAGATGGGCAAAATCGAGCAGCGCGGCCGCGAGACAGGCAGCGCCCAGGCAGACCAGCCTGCCGCCGCGCTCGCCACGGCGCAGGTTCCAGCCGAGCGCGAACACCATCCCTGCGACCACGATCGAAAAGATCTCGAGCCCGGAATGCAGCGCCAGGTAGTTCTGTGGATCGGCAAACGGACTCGTCGGCGGTAGGAAGATGCTGACGAGGAAGAGCCCGCCGAGCAGCGCCGTGGCCTGCAGCGGATGACGGAAGCGTTGCAGCACCGACGTCGCCACGGTCAATGCACCGCGGGCAGGCGGGGTCCGCGGCACCCGCGCGCACGGCCTGCGTGTCCTGAAGGGACGGCCTCCGCACGATCTGGCCTGCGGCATGGGACGGAACGGTCGGTTAGCTTGAACATCCCGTAATTATGCATGATCGGTCCGCCGCGGCCGCGAGCTCGGCGCACCCCGCGTGCATTAATTCGCGCCGAAAGCCCCCTTCTCAGCCCTCGCGACGACGCACGCGCAGGATCTGGCGCGAGATCCAGAACATCGGCAGCAGGCCGACCGCCACGATGATCAGCGCGGCGGTCGACGCCTCGGCCAGCCGCTCGTCGGCGGCGAGGGTATGTGCCTGGGTGGCCAGGGTGTCGAAGTTGAACGGCCGGATGACCAGGGTCGCAGGCAGCTCCTTCATGACGTCCACGAACACCAGCAGGCCGGCGGTGAGCAGGCTGCCGCGCAGCATCGGCATATGCACCCGGCGCAGGGTCGCCCACTTGCCGAAACCCAGGCTGCGCGAGGCGTCGTCCATGCTGGGGGTGATCTTGCCCAGGCTCGACTCGACCGTCTGCAGCGCCACCGCGAGGAAACGTGCGAGGTAGGCGTAGATCAGCGCAGCAACGCCACCGGTGAGCAGCAGCCCCGGGTTGGTCCCCCACAGCACCTCCCAGCCCTGGGCCAGCCAGCGGTCCAACCGGGTCAGCGGGATCAGCACGCCCACCGCGATCACCGAGCCGGGGACCGCATAGCCCAGGCCGACGATGCGGTTGAGCACCTGCGGCAAGTGCGAGCGCGCCAGGCGTGCGGCATAGGCGAGCAGGACGGCGAGCAGCACAGCGATCACCGCGGTGATCGCGGCGAGCACGAAGCTGTTCTGCGCCAGCTCGACGAAGCGCGCGCCGAACTGCGCATCGCCCTCGAGGAAGGCCATGCGCAGCAGCAAGCCCGCCGGCAGCAGGAAGCCGAGCAGCAGGGGCATGAAGCAGGCGAAGGCGGCAAGCAGGCCGAGCGGCAGTGGCAGGCGCAACCGCAGCGGCATGGCGACCTGGCGCGAGGTGTTGTTGAAGCGTGCCCGTCCGCGCGACATGCGCTCCAGGGTCAGCACCAGGACCACGAAGGCGAGCAGCGCGGCCGACAGCTGCGCTGCCGCGATGCGGTCGCCGAGCGAGAACCACGCTCGATAGATGCCGGTGGTGAAGGTCTGCACGCCGAAATAGGACACGGTGCCGAAGTCGGCCAGGGTCTCCATCAGCGCGAGCGCGGTGCCAGCCACCACCGCCGGGCGCGCCAGCGGCAGCGAGACACGGAAGAACGAACCCCACGGCCCCAGCCCGAGGGTGCGCCCGGCCTCGAGCATGCCGCCCGCGCGCTCCAGGAAGGCGGTGCGGGCGATCATGTAAACATACGGATAGAGGACGAACATGAACATGGCTACCGCACCGCCGACCGTGCGCACATCCGGGAACCAGTAGTCGCCGCGCCGCCATTCGAAGGTCTCGCGCAGCCAGCCTTGCACCGGGCCGACGAACTGGAGGAAATCGGTATACACGTAGGCCATCACGTAGGCCGGCATCGCCAGCGGCAGCACCAGCGCCCACTCCAGGAAGCGTCGCCCGGGGAAGTCCAGCATCGTGGTCAGCCAAGCCGAGGTCACACCGATCGAGGACACTCCCAGGCCCACACCAATGCACAGCACCACGGTGTTGAACACGAATTCGCCGAGCACCGTGTCGGCCAGGTGCGACCAGGTCGCGCCGGTGTCGCCGGCAAGCACATTGGAAAACACCGACAGCACCGGCGCCGCGATCAGCACGGCCACCACGACCGCCGCCACCGTCAGCGAAGAAAACCCGATTCGCATCGCGCCCTGCCCTGCCCTCGAATCCATGCCGTTCCCGTGAGTGTGCCCCGAAGCCGGAAATCGGCTCGCGCGGACGGGGCGAATTATAATTGATCGCATTTGGAACACCGGGGTGCAATAATTCTCCACGCACTCAGGCCTTCGACGACCGCGATGTCCCACCTCGACCTTTCCCGCATCGACCTCGCCTTCGGCAGCCACCTCGTGGTCCGCCAGCTCTCCCTGCAGCTCGAGAAGGGCCGCATCGGCTGCCTGCTCGGCCCCTCCGGCTGCGGCAAGACCACGGTGCTGCGCTGCATCGCCGGATTCGAGCGCGTGGCGGCCGGCGAGATCCGCCTCGACGGCGAGGTGGTCAGTACGCCGCGCCACATGTTGCCGCCCGAGCGCCGGCGCATCGGCATGGTGTTCCAGGACTATGCCCTCTTTCCCCACCTCTCGGTCGCCGACAACATCGGCTTCGGCCTGCGCAGGGACAGCGCCGCCGTGCGCGACGCTCGGGTGGACGAGCTCCTCGCGCTGGTCGGCCTCGCAGGCCAGGGCCGCAAATACCCCCACGAGATGTCGGGCGGCCAGCAGCAGCGCGTCGCGCTTGCACGCGCACTTGCACCCAAGCCCAGCCTGCTGCTGCTCGACGAGCCCTTCTCCAACCTCGACGTCGAGCTGCGCGAACGCCTGTCGTACGAGGTCCGCGAGATCATCAAGGCCACCGACACCACCGCGATCCTGGTGACCCACGACCAGCACGAAGCCTTCGCGGTGGCCGACGAGATCGGCATCATGCACGAGGGCCGCATCCAGCAATGGGATACGCCCTACAACCTCTACCACCGCCCGGCCAACCGCTTCGTCGCCGACTTCATCGGCCAAGGCGCCTTCCTGCGCGGCAAGGTGCTCAACGACCACCAGGTACGGATCGAGATTGGCGTGCTCGACAGCGCGCAACCCCTGGTGTGCTGCGCCGACTGCGCAGGCTGCGTGCATGGCAGCCCGGTGGATGTGCTGCTCCGCCCCGACGACATCGTGCACGACGACGCCAGCCCCTTGCGCGCCGAGGTCGTTCACAAGGCCTTCCGCGGCGCGGACATCCTCTATACGCTGCGCCTGGCGGGCGGCGCACGCGTGCTGTCGCTGGTCCCCAGCCATCACAACCACGCAATCGGCGAGCGCATCGGCATTCGGCTCGACGTCGACCACGTCGTGACCTTCGCCGACGAAACTGCCGGCGAATGCGCGCCGGCGCACCCCGCAGCGGCCCTGGCATGATCCCCTGGCTGGGCGCGGAGCCGGGGTTTCCGCCCGACGAGCGCGCGCTGCACGAGCCCAACGGCCTGCTCGCCGCTGGCGGTGACCTTTCGCCCGCCTGGCTGCTCGCCGCCTACCGGCGCGGCATCTTCCCCTGGTTCAGCGAGGGCGAGCCCATCCTGTGGTGGACGCCCGATCCCCGCCTGGTGCTCGTACCCGACGAGCTCCACGTCAGCCATTCCCTGCGCAAGACGCTGCGCCGGCGCCGCTTCGAGGTGAAGGCCGACACCGCCTTCGCCGACGTGCTGCTCGCCTGCGCTGCCCCGCGTGCGGGCGGGCCGGGTACCTGGATCACACCCGGGATGCGTGCCGCCTACCTGCGCATGCACGAACTGGGCTGGGCACACAGTGTCGAATGCTGGCGAGACGGACGGCTGGTCGGCGGGCTCTACGGCATGGCGATCGGTCGCGTCTTCTTCGGCGAGTCGATGTTCGCGCGCGAGACCGACGCCTCCAAGGTGGCGCTCGCCCACCTCGCGCGGCTGCTCGCCGAGCGCGGCTATGGCATGATCGACTGCCAGATGACCACCGCCCACCTGCTCTCGCTCGGCGCGCGCGAGGTGCCGCGGGCACGCTTCACCGCCGCACTGCGACAGTGGGCACACGACGGCCCGCCGCCGCAGCGCTGGGCGGAAGACGCAACGCGGGCTTTCGACTGGCACTGACACGGGACGGCGAGCAGCACGACGGACGCGATGAAATCGGACTACCCCTACGCCCTCATCCAGTTCTACGCCACGGCGCCCTACGCCTGTTCCTACCTGGCGGGACGCAGCGCGCGCTCTCAGGTCGCCACCCCGGGCCACCTCATCGATCCGCAGGTCTATAGCGAGCTGGTGCGGCGAGGTTTTCGCCGCAGCGGCGTATTCACCTACCGCCCCTACTGCGACCACTGCCAGGCCTGCGTGCCGGTACGCATCCCGGTCGAGCGCTTCCAGCCCGACCGCAGCCAGCGCAGGGCGTGGACGCGCCACGCCGACCTGATGCCGATCGAGCGCCCGCTCGAGTTCGTCGAGGAGCACTACCAGCTCTACCAGCGCTACCAGACCGCCCGCCACGCCGGCGGCGGCATGGACCTCGACAACCGCGAGCAGTACGCGCACTTCCTGCTGCAGAGCCATGTGGACACCCGGCTGGTGGAGTTCCGCAGCCACGGCAGCCTGCGCATGGTGAGCGTGATCGACCGCCTCACCGACGGGCTGTCGAGCGTGTACACCTTCTACGACCCCGACCCGCCGCGCAGCGCCTTCGGGACCTGGGGCGTGCTCTGGCAGGTCGAGGCCTGCCGGGTGCTCGGGCTGCCGCACGTTTATCTGGGCTACTGGATCGGGGAGAGCCCGAAGATGGCCTACAAGGCGCGCTTCCGCCCGCTCGAGGCGCTGATCGACGGCGAATGGCAGCCCTTTCCGGGCGATTTCGCCTGAGCCGGACGCCCGTCGGCCAGCTCGACTCGCTACAATCTCGCGATGCTCTACGAACTCGCCCGCCCCCTCCTGTTCGCACTCGACCCCGAGACCGCCCACGACCTGACCCTGCACGGCCTGCACTACGCGGGCAAGCTGCTGCCCGCCGCCGAGCCCGAGCCGGCGAGCACGGTCGAGGTCATGGGCCTGCGCTTTCCCAACCGCATCGGCCTCGCCGCCGGGCTCGACAAGAACGGCGAGGCGATCGACGGCCTCGCCCGCCTCGGCTTCGGCTTCCTCGAGATCGGCACGATCACGCCGCGCCCGCAGCCGGGCAACCCGCGTCCGCGCATGTTCCGCCTGCCCGAAGCGAAGGCGATCATCAACCGCATGGGTTTCAACAACCACGGCGTCGACGTCCTGCTCGCGCACGTGCGCGCGGCGAAGTACCGCGGCATCCTCGGCATCAACATCGGCAAGAACTTCGACACCCCGATCGAGCGCGCCGCCGACGACTACCTCGCCTGCCTCGACAAGGTGTATGCCCTGGCGAGCTACATCACGGTGAACATCTCCTCGCCCAACACCAAGAACCTGCGCCAGCTGCAGGGCGAGTCCGAGCTCGACGAGTTGCTCGGCCGCCTCAAGGCGGCGCAGACCCGGCTCGCCGAGCAGCACGGGCGCTACGTCCCGCTCACTCTCAAGATCGCACCCGACCTCGACGACGCCCAGGTGGGCAGCATCGCCGACGCGCTGCGCCGCCACCGCATCGACGGCGTGATCGCCACCAACACCACGATCGCGCGCGACAAGGTGCAGGGCATCGCGCACGGCAACGAACAGGGCGGCCTGTCGGGCGCGCCGGTGTTCGAGGCCTCCACCGCGGTGGTGCGCAAGCTCACGGCGGCACTCGCCGGCGAGCTACCGATCATCGCCGCCGGCGGCGTGCTCGAGGGTAGCCAGGCGCGCGCCAAGCTCGACGCCGGTGCAGCCCTGGTGCAGATCTACAGCGGACTCATCTACCGTGGCCCGGCGCTGGTGCGCGAGTGCGTGCGCGCCACCGCCGGCTGACTTCTTGTACCAGCGCTTGCTTGCATCGGCACGCCGGACCCATGCCGCACCCACATCGCATTCACCGGCGCCCCTGCCGATCTTCCGTCCCCCCGAGGAGCCCACGATGACTCATCGCCGCCAGTTCATGCTCTCCGCCGCCGCGCTCGCGGTCGCAGCCACCCTGCCCTTCGCCGCGCAGGCCGCCGACGCCGCGAAGATCGGCTTCGTCTACGTCAGCCCGATCGGCGATGCGGGCTGGACCTATCAGCACGACGAGGGCCGCAAGGAGCTCGAGAAAGCGCTCGGCAGCAGGATCGAGACGCGCTACGTCGAGAACGTCGCCGAAGGCGCCGACGCCGAGCGCGTGATCCGCGAGTTCGCCGCCAGCGGCAGCAAGATCGTGTTCGCCACCAGCTTCGGCTACATGAACTACGTCGAGCGCGTCGCCCGCCAGTTCCCCAACGTCACCTTCCTGCACGCCACCGGCTACAAGTCG
>JAEUNQ010000318.1 GCA_016790365.1 Thauera sp.
AACTCGAGGAGACCGAGGCGCGCGTGTTCCTGACCGACGCGGTGAAGGTGTTCAACGTGCTCGCGACCAACCTGGAAAAGGCGGAGAGCCCCTATGCGGCGCTCGTTCGCGTGATCGAAAACCACAGCTCGCTGGCCCGCATGGCCGCCTGAGGAGAAGACAATGTCCCTGACCAACCTGTTTTTCGGGGTCTACCCCTACATTGCACTGACCGTGTTCGTGATCGGCAGCTGGATCCGTTACGACAACGAGCAGTACACCTGGAAGACCGATTCGTCGCAGCTCCTGTCCAAGCAGGGCATGATGCTGGCGAGCAACCTGTTCCACGTCGGCATCATCATGATCTTCTTCGGCCACTTCGCCGGTCTGGTGCTGCCGCACGGCCTGTGGCTGGGCCTGGGAATTTCCGACCTGGCTCACCAGTGGATCGCGATCATCGCCGGCGTGATCTTCGGCATCATGTGCCTGGTCGGTGGGGCGATGCTGTGGTACCGCCGCATGTACAACCCGCGCGTGCGGGTGAACAGCCGCCGCAGCGACGTGTTCATCATCACCTGGCTGATGGCCACGCTGATCCTCGGCCTGCTGACCGTGCCGTTCTCGATCGGCCACGCCGTCAAGGGTGATCCGGCCGTGATGCTGGCGCTGGCCGAGTGGGTCAAGAGCATCCTGTTGCTGAACCCGCAGCCCGAGCTGATGACGAAGGTCGATCCGATCTTCCGTGCGCACATCTTCTTCGGCATGACGGTGTTCCTGGTGTTCCCCTTCACCCGCCTGGTGCACATCCTGACCGCGCCGTTCAGCTACCTGACGCGCGCCTACCAGATCGTCCGGACCAAGCGCCGCCTGGCCTGAGGCTGAAGCGAAGGGCAAGGCGGGTGGCCATCACGGCCGCCGGCCTTGCCTTTCGGTCCTTTTGCCCCTAGCTTGCGCGGATGCGCAAGAAAGCACCGATTCTCATGTTCATCCGCGGCTCGGGCCTGTCGGTCAAGATCACCGGCATGCTGCTCGGCTTCTTCCTCGTGGCGCTCGCCGCGATCGCGCTGACCCTTTTCATCTCCTGGCATCTGGAGGGTGCGGCTGCGGCGATCAATGATGCCGGCAGTCTGCGGATGCGGGTGTATCGCCTCGCCCATCACCTCGCGCGCGCTGACGTCGAGCAGATCGACCGCAGCGCGTTCGCCGCCGACCTGCAGAGGCGGATCGACGATTTCGACGACACTCTGGCCGTGCTGCGCCGCGGCGATCCCTCGCGCCCGCTGTTCGTGCCGCGCGAGGACGGCATCCCCGAGGACCTTGCGCGGATGGCCGACAACTGGGCGACGCGGAGCCGCCCCATCCTGAGCTCCATCGTCGCCGACCCCAGTCCGCGGAACCTCCATCTGCGCGGCCTCGAGTTCGACGCGGCGGCGCAGGCCTGTGTCGACTCGATCAACGATCTCGTTTTGCGCATGGAGCAGAGCTATGCGCGCAACACCAACGTCCTGCGCACCTCGCAGGTGATCCTGATCGCCCTCGCGGTGATCGGCACCATCCTGCTGCTGCGCTTCTTCTTCCTCACGGTGATCCGCCCCGTGTTCGAGCTTCACGAGGGCGTCAAGCGCATGGGCCAGGAAGATTTCGACGCCCGCGTCCCGGTGCTGTCCAAGGACGAGTTCGGCGAGCTTTCCGCCGGCTTCAACCGCATGGCCGCCCACCTGCAGAACGTCTATGACACGCTCGAGGAGCGCGTCGCCGCCAAGACGCGCAGCCTGGAGGAGAAGAACCGCGAACTCGAGATCCTCTACGACATCGTTGCGTTCCTGCGTGAGCCGAACGACGTCGACACGCTGTGCAAGGGCTTCCTCGAGCGGGTGCAGAAGACCCTGGGCGCGAGCGCGAGCTCCGCGCGCCTGCTCGATCTCGAGTCGCGCAACCTGTGCATGATCGTGCACGACGGACTGGGCGAGGATTTCCTCGATCGCGAGGAAGTCCTTGCATGCGGCGAATGCGTCTGTGGCGAGGCGGCGCAGGGCAGCGGCAGTTCGCTGACCCTGGACGTGCGCAACGCTTCGCTCGCGGTCACGCGGGACGCCTGCCTGCGTGCCGGTTTCCGTACCGTGTCCGCCACCTCGATCACTTCGAACAAGCGCGCGCTGGGCGTGTTCAACCTGTATTTCGACCATTCGCAGCCGATCGGCGACGCCGACCGCCAGCTTCTCGAGGCTCTCGGCCAACAGCTCGGCATCGCGATCGAGAACCAGCGCCTGCATGCCCGCGAGCGCGAGCTCGCGGTCTCCGAGGAGCGCAACCTGCTCGCCCGCGAACTGCACGACTCGATCGCCCAAGGCCTGGCCTTCCTGAACCTGCAGGTGCAGATGCTCGAGCGTGCCCTTGCCGAGAATCGCGCCGAGGACGTGCATTCGACCGTCGACATGTTGCGCCGCGGTATCCAGGAGAGCTACGAGGACGTGCGCGAACTCCTCGTGCATTTCCGCACCCGGGTGGAGCAGCAGGACCTCGACGCCGCGATCGCCGCGGCGCTGCGCCGGCTTGCCGAGCAGACCGGTATCGCGACGGACCTCGATGTCCAGGGCGACGGTGCGCCGCTCGATCCCGAGTCCGAGACCCAGGTCCTCTATATCGTCCAGGAGGCGCTCTCCAACGTGCGCAAGCATGCGGGCGCGAACACGGTGTCGGTGAGCGTGCGGCGCGGGCGAGACGGCCTGGCGGTGGCGGTGCGCGATGACGGTGTCGGCTTTGCCGAGGATCGTGACGCCTCCGACAGCGAGGCGCATATCGGGCTGCATATCATGCGCGAGCGCGCGATGCGGATCGGAGGTCGCTTCGCGGTGCGCTCGTCGCCCGGTCGTGGCACCGAGATCCGCCTCGAGCTGCCGCGAACCAACGAGGTGGAAGCCTGATGGCCGAAGAGAAGATACGCGTGCTGCTGGTCGACGACCACACCCTGTTCCGCAGCGGGATCCGCTCGCTGCTGCAGAGCTATGCCTGCTTCGAGGTGGTGGGCGAGGCCGGGGACGGGCGCGAGGGCATTCGCCTCGCAGGCCAGCTGCGGCCCGATGTGGTGCTGCTCGACAACAACATGCCCGGCCTGTCGGGTCGTGACGCGGCGCGCCTGATGCTCGAGGAGGCGCCCGAGACCCGCGTGCTGATGCTGACGGTCTCGGAGGATGCCGACGACCTCATCGAGACGCTGCGGGCCGGAGCCTGCGGCTACCTGTTGAAGAACATCCAGGCCGAGACCCTGGTCTCGGCGATCAAGACGGCGGCACAGGGCGAATCGGTGGTGTCGCCGCAGATGATGGGCAAGCTCCTCAGCGGCGTGCGCAGCGCGGCCAGCCGGGCGACGACGGGAGGCGCGCTCGCGCCGTCCCCGGTTCCGTTGGCGAGGAGTGTGCCTGCCGTCGGGGGCGAGGCGGCGGAACTCGAGAAGCTGTCGCCGCGCGAACGCGAGATCCTGAAGTTCATCGCACGCGGGCAGAGCAACAAGGAAATCGCCCGTGCGCTCGATCTCGCCGAGAGCACGGTGAAGATCCACGTGCAGAACATGCTGCGCAAGCTCAATCTCAGCAGCCGGGTGCAGGCCGCGGTGTTCGCCGTGGAGAACGGCCTGGGTCAGTCGCCCGAGGCCTGAGGGGCCGGCGGCAGCCTGCCTGTCGGCACGGGCGCTCTCTCAGTGCAGTTGTGCGGCGAGGTCGCGGAAGACGTCCCCTAGCAACTTGACCTCGGTGCGATGGTGCAGCGCGATCGAGGCGACCAGGCGTTCGCCCTCGGCGGTGAGGTGAACCTCGACCGCGCGCCGATCTTCCCGTCCGGGACGGCGCTCGACCAGCCCGAGCTTCTCGCAACGCGAAACCAGCGACACCACGCCATGCTGATGAGCCTGCAGGCGCTCGGCGAGTTCTCCAATGCAGGCCCAGTCGCGGTCCGGATAGCCCTTGACCTGGAGCAACAGCAGGTATTGCAGGTTGGTGATGCCGTGACGCCGGGTGAGCAACTCGGAGAAGCGCAGGAAGCGCCGCAACTGGTAGCGGAAGTCGGCGAGGGCCTCGAATTCGGACTTGTCGAGTGGAGTGTTCATCGTCCGCGGATTTTATCTTCTTCCGCCCTCGCTTCGGCAGCCGGATCACGAGATCGAGCTTGCAATCGCGCGATTGCGGATTAATATCAAACTGTGATGTAAAAAGAACGGCCGCCCGTCCGTGCAGGCCCGCGATGGCTGCGGTCGTATTTCGACGCCGTACAAGGAGACCGAATCATGGACGTGATGCAATTTCCCCGCATGGTGATTTCCAGCCGCGAAGGCTGGGACCTGGTCGCGCGCACGCGGCCGCCGATGCACTGGCTGTTCCGCCGCCTGGTGTTGCCGATGTCGCTGTTGCCACCCGTGATGATCCTGCTGGCTTCGGGGGGGGTGGGCGAGAAGGTGTTTCCCGGAGCAGGTTTTGGCAACTGGCTGATCGCAGCCGTGCTGTTCTTCGTTGCCGAGCACTTCAGCGTGCCGATCATGGCGAACTCGATCCGCCAGGCCTCGATGGCCAAGGACGGCAGCAATCGCCTCGAGGATGCCTATGCAGTGGCGGCAATCGCGCCGGTACCGTTGTGGTTGTCCTCGCTCGCGGTGGTGTTCGGGAGTGCCTGGTTCACGGTGATCGTCGGCCTCGTCGCGTTGGGTGCCTCGGCCATGCTGATTCGCCATGGGGTCGACCGCCTGCTCGGCATCCACGAACAGGTCGAGGCGAGCGAGGTGGCGATGCAGGTCACCAGCTTCGGCGTGCTGACCTGGCTGGTGTTGCTGTCGATCGCTGCGGGCGCGGTGACGATGCTGTGAGAGCGCTCAGGCCTTGACGCGCATCAGGCGCTGCTTTTCGCGGTCCCAGTCCTTCTTCTTCTCGTCCTCGCGCTTGTCGTGGAGCTTCTTGCCCTTGGCGAGCCCGACCTCGAGCTTCACCAGCCCGTTCTTGTAGTGCAGGTCGAGCGGCACCAGGGTGTAGCCGGCACGCTCGACCTTGCCGATCAGGCGGGCGATTTCCTTCTTGTGAAGCAGCAGCTTGCGCGTGCGCGTGGGGTCGTGGCGCACGTGGCTGGAGGCGGTGGTGAGCGGGGTGATGTGCATGCCGAAGAGGAAGATCTCCTCGCCGCGGATCACCACGTACGATTCCTTGATGTTCGAGCGCCCGGCTCGGATCGCCTTGACTTCCCAGCCTTCGAGGACGATGCCGGCTTCGTGCTTCTCCTCGATGAAGTAATCGTGGAAGGCCTTGCGGTTTTCGATGATGCTCATGGTTCGGCGTCTCGTGGCGGCGCGGCCCTGAGCCGGCGCATCCGTATGCGGTAGAATCGCGGATTTTAACAGTTCGGCCGCGCCTCCGTTCCGTCATGGTGGTGCCGCCCAAGAACCTGCCCATGGCCGAAGTCAATAAGCTCGTCCTGATCGAATTCACTCCTGCGCAGATGTTCGAACTCGTGGACCACTGCGAGGAGTACCCGCTGTTCCTGCCCTGGTGTGGCGGTACCGAATTGATCGAGCGTACCGAGACGATCACCGCGGCGACGCTCCACATCAATTACCACGGCATCAAGGCGCATTTCAGCACCGAGAATACGAAGCGCTACCCGCAGGAGATGAAGCTGCGCTTGACCGATGGCCCCTTCACCCACCTCGACGGGCTCTGGCGCTTCACCGCGCTTGGTGAGACTGCCTGCAAGGTCGAGTTCCAGTTGCGCTACCAGTTCGCGAGCAAGCTGCTGGAAAAGGTCCTCGGGCCGGTTTTCAACCACATCGCGAACACCTTCGTCGATTCCTTCGTGAAGCGCGCCGGCCAGGTTTACCGGGCGGGCCAGGGGAGTGGAGCATGAACGGGATGATCAACGTGGAGGTGGTCTATGCACTTCCGCAGCGCCAGGAACTGGTGAATGTACGACTGGCCGAGGGCGCGACCGTCCGCGACGCGCTCGAGGCTTCCGGCCTGCTGCAGAAGTACCCCGACATCCAGCCCGATCGTGCCAACAAGCTCGGCATCTACGCCAAGCTGGTCAAGCTCGACGCCGAGGTTCGCGACCGCGACCGGGTGGAGATCTACCGGCCCTTGATCGCCGACCCCAAGGCGGTCCGCAAGAAGCGTGCGGATGAGGGCAAGGTCATGAAGAAGGGCGGGGGGCCTGCCGACGCGGGCGATTGACACCCCCGTGGCGATCCTGCGCGGCAGAGGTCGCCTTGCCGGATCCCTGTGGCGATAGCGGCCTATCTGCAGTGTTCTGCGATCTGCCGTTCGAGCCGTGCGGCTTGTTCCGCACGCGCCTGATCGTCCAGGAATTCGCGCTCGCCCTGGGCGTTGAATCGCATCATGCGCTGTCCATCGCGCAAGGCGGCGAGCTCATGCCGTGCGCTCGCGCAGAAGCGTTCCGTGTCGCGCAGGGTCTCCGCTTCTTCGGCGGCCTTCGCTTCGGCCTCCGCCGCCGCGGCACGGCGTTCGCGGAAGGCCTGTTCGCGCTCGGCGAGCGAACGCGTGGAGCTGCCGGGCGGACGCGCCGGCATGTCCGCCGTGGCCCCGCTCTCGCCGATCGGGCGCGGGGCTTGCGCAGGACTCGGTTCTCCGCCGCGGATCAAGGTGGACTCGACCGCCGCAGGCGGCATGTCGCCGTAGTGGGTGCGTCCGTCTTTGTCCTTCCAGCTGTAAACCTGGCCGGCAGCGGGCAGGGCGGTCAGCAGCAGGGCGAGGAGCGCAACCGGGACGAGGGGACGGGACATCGGCACAATTCTCCGCGGCGAGCCGCTTACGTGGTGCTGGGGCGCTCTGTATAATACGGATTTGGTCGAAAGGAAAAAAGCCATGCGAGTGATCCAGAAGGCGCTGACCTTCGATGACGTCCTTCTCGTTCCTGCCCACTCCACGGTCCTTCCGCGCGATGTGAGCCTGCAAAGTCAGGTCACGCGCCGCATCCGCCTCAACATCCCGCTGGTGTCCGCTGCCATGGATACGGTGACTGAAAGCCGCCTGGCGATCGCGCTCGCGCAGGAAGGCGGGATTGGCGTGGTGCACAAGAATCTCAACCCTGCCCAGCAGGCGGGCGAGGTCCACAAGGTCAAGCGTCATGAGTCGGGCATCCTCAAGGATCCGATCACCATCCCGCCGACGATGACCGTCGGCGAGGTCATCGCGCTGCAGCGCCAGAACCGTTTCTCCGGCGTGCCGGTGGTCGAGGGCGGCAAGGTCGTGGGCATCGTCACCAACCGCGACACTCGCTTCGAGACCAATCTCGACCAGCTCGTCTCCCAGATCATGACGCCGCAGGACCGCCTCGTCACCGTGCGCGAGGGCGCCAGCCTGGAAGAGGCGCGCGAGCTGCTGCGCGTTCACCGCCTCGAGCGCGTGCTGGTGATGAACGAAGCCGGCGAGCTGTGCGGCCTCATCACCGTCAAGGACATGATGAAGTCCACCGAGCACCCGCTCGCCGCCAAGGACGAACACGGTCGCCTGCGCGTGGCCGCGGCGATCGGCGTCGGTGCCGGCACCGAGGAGCGCGCCGAGCGCCTCGCCGACGCCGGCGTGGACATGATCGTGGTCGACACCGCCCATGGTCACTCCCAGGGCGTGCTCGACCGCGTCGGCTGGGTCAAGAAGCACTTCCCGCACATCGAGGTGGTCGGGGGCAACATTGCCACCGCCGACGCCGCGCGCGCGCTGGTCGATGCGGGCGCCGACGGGGTCAAGGTCGGCATTGGTCCGGGCTCGATCTGCACCACCCGCATCGTCGCCGGCGTGGGCGTGCCGCAGATCAGCGCGATCGACAACGTCGCCAACGCGCTGGCGGGTACGGGCGTGCCGATGATCGCCGACGGCGGCATCCGCTTCTCGGGCGACATCGCCAAGGCGATCGCCGCGGGCGCCAACGTGGTCATGCTCGGCGGCCTGTTCGCCGGCACCGAGGAGGCGCCGGGCGAGACGGTGCTGTTCCAGGGCCGTTCCTACAAGTCCTACCGTGGCATGGGTTCGCTCGGCGCGATGGAGAAGGGCGCGGCCGACCGCTACTTCCAGGAAGAAAACACCGGCAATATCGACAAGCTCGTGCCCGAGGGCATCGAGGGCCGCGTGCCCTACAAGGGCTCGGTCACGGCGGTGATCCACCAGCTCGTCGGCGGCCTGCGCGCCTCGATGGGCTACCTCGGCTGCGCCGATATCCCGACCATGCACCAGCGCGCCGAGTTCGTGCAGATCAGCTCGGCCGGCATGCGCGAGTCGCATGTTCACGACGTGCAGATCACCAAGGAAGCGCCCAACTACCAGATCAGCTGAGCGCATTCCCCTGAGACATCCGGGCGGCTGCGAGGCCGCCCTTCCTTTTTCGACGTTCGAGATTCCCGCCCCATGGCCCACCAGAAGATCCTCATCCTCGATTTCGGCTCCCAGGTCTCCCAGCTCATCGCGCGCCGCGTGCGCGAGCAGCA
>JAEUNQ010000338.1 GCA_016790365.1 Thauera sp.
CCATGATGCGCTGCGAGTTCTCGATCGACATCTGGGCCAGGCGCATCGCCGCCTCGAGGTTCTTCTTCTGAAGTTCGTTCAACTGTTCCTGTTTGCTGGCCATAGGCTCCTCTCCACTCGCACGTATCGGTTGTCTGACTCTTTTCGGGCTTCGCGCCCTCGGGACGGTGTCCCTTGTTGTTCTCGGGCCGGCGCATCCTCACCGACTTCACCATCCCGGCTTCCACAATAGCACAGCTCGAACACGGCTCCGTGGCGCATCCCGTACTTCGGGGTCGTGACGCGTGCGTATGATGTTGCGTTGCAACAGCCTGACCGTCCTCAGCGCAGCACCGGGCAATCGGAAAGCTCGTCATCGCCCATGCGACCGGTGCCACCGCTGTGCGGGAAATCCGCGCGCAGCAGCGAGTCCAGGCGATCCGCCGCACTGCCGAGCGCGTCCTCGAAGCGGGTGTCGCGGCAGGCTGTAGCGAGCTGCGTGACGAGGTCCTGCCAGGCCGCAGGGGCGAGGCAGCGCGCGAGGGCGCGGTCCGCGACGATCTCGATGTGATGCTCGGCGAGCAGCAAATAGACCAGCACGCCGTTGTTGTCCTCGGTGTCCCATACGCGCTGCTTGCCGAACAGCGTGATCGCGCGGTCGCGGATCACGCTCGCGAGCGCCTCGCCGCGTGCGAGGTGGCGCCACAGGTAGCTCGGCGGCAGGCTGGCCTCGACGCACAGGCAGATCTGCCCGGTGTGGCCGGTCTCGCTCGCGCGCACCCGTGCCTCCAGGCGATCGAGCGCTGCGTTGCCGAGTGCGTGCCGGGCGTCGTCGGCGTCGAGCCAGAGGTGGCGCAGAAGCCTGCGCAGCTTCTCCATCACCACCGCCCCGAGGCGCCGCCACCACCGAAACTGCCACCACCACCGGAGCGGAAACCACCGCCGCCGAAACCTCCGCTGCCCAGGCCGCCGCCGCGGATGATCGGCCCGCCACCGCGGTGCGGAGGGCCGCCGCGACCTCCGCCGCCGATCCCTAGCGCGAGCACGAAGATCACTGCAAGCACACCACCGAGAAGGGCGAGGAAGAGGCTGGCGGTGAGCAGATGCACGATCACCCCGGTGATGCCGCCGGTGGCGAAGGCGCCGGGCTTGCGCCCGAGCAGGCCCACCAGTGCCGCGCCGAGCATCGGCACGCCGACGAACAGGAGGGCGCCGAGATCCTCGATGCCGGCACCTTCGCCGCCACGGGTGGTGGCCTCGGGTGTGGGCAGGTTCTCGCCGCGGATCAGCGCGAACAGACCCTCCACGCCGGCGTCGATGCCGCCGGCGAAGTCGCCGCGGCGGAATGCGGGGGTGATCACGCCGTCGATGATGCGCCATGCGGCGAGGTCGGGGATGGCGCCTTCGAGCGCACGTGCCACCTCGATGCGTACCGTGCGGTCTTCCTTCGCCACCAGCAGCAACACGCCGTCTCCCACCTCCTGGCGACCGACCTTCCACGCGTCGGCGACGCGGAAGGCGTAAGCGGCGATGTCCTCGGGGGCGGTGCTCCGTATGAGCAACACCACGACCTGGCTTCCCTGCGTCCGTTCGAAGGCGGCGAGCTTGTCTTCGAGCGCGCGCACCTGCGCCACCGACAGCGTGGCGGTGAGATCGGTCACACGCGCCTGCAGCGTCGGCACCGGCTGCAGCGGCTGGGCGAGCGTGACCCCCGCCGCGAACATGACGGCGACCATCAGCAGCGCCCGCCATAGCTGCAGCGTCATCGTTCAGCGTCCGCCCTGGCCACCGAAATCGACCTTGGGTGGCGTCGAGATCGCCGCCTCGTCGGCCACCGTGAAGCCGGGCTTGAGTGGGTAGCCGAAGATCATCGCGGTGAGGTTGGACGGGAAGCTGCGCGCCAGGACGTTGTACTGCTGGACCGCCTCGATGTAGCGGTTGCGCGCCACGGTGACGCGGTTCTCCGTCCCTTCCAGCTGCACGCGCAGGTCCTGGAAGCCCTGGTTGGCCTTCAGGTCGGGATAGTTCTCGGCGACCGCGAGCAGGCGCGACAGCGCGCCGCCAAGCTGGCCCTGGGCCTGCTGGAAACGCTCCATGGCCTGCGGGTCGTCGAGCATCCCGGGGCTTACCTGGATCGCCGTGGCACGGGCGCGCGCCTCGATCACCCGGCTCAGCGTCTCCTGCTCGAAGGCGGCCTCGCCCTTCACCGTCTCGACCAGGTTGGGGATGAGGTCGGCACGGCGCTGGTACTGGTTGAGCACCTCTGACCAGGCTGAGCGGGTCTGTTCGTCAAGACGCTGGAAATCGTTGTAGCCGCAGCCCGACAGGCTCAGCGCGGTTGCTGCGATGAGCGGCAACGCCAAACGGCGGGCATGGTGGCGGACGATGCGGAAGTCCATTCTGCTTCTCCGGTGAATGCCGGTGGCAAGGCTTTCACTTTAGCAGCGCATGGAGGCTTTTTGTCCTTGCTCAAGGATTCGGCCTGCGCGCGGGAATAGGATTCGCGAGCTGCGATTCCGGCCGCAGGTTCGAGACCGGACCCTCCAATGGAAGAAACAAGATGTCCGATAACGCTGTTCACCCCTTCGATGCGCGCGGCGTTGCCAAGCGCTTCCGCCACGCCGCCATCTTCGGTGCGCTCGAGTCGCTCGAGGACGGCGAGGTCATGCGCTTCGTCAATGACCACGACCCGCTGCCGCTGCTCAACCAGATCCAGCAGCGCTACGGCAACCAGGTCGGCATCCACTACGTCGCCCGCGACCCGGGCAACATCGTCATCGACTTCACCATCCAGCTCGGTGCGCAGGCTGCGGCGGCCGCGCCCGCCGCAGCGATGGCCGGTGGTGGCGGCTGCGGCGGCGGTGGCGGCCACGGCTGCTGCTCCTAAGCCTTTCCGTACTTGCGGAAGACCGCGCGGGCATCGTCCTGCGCGCGTTCCAGCGTGCACACCGACGGATCGTCGTCGTGCCCGCTGAAGAACCCGTCCTCCTGGGCGGCCATCACCAGCTTGATGGCCGCCTTTTCGCTTTGGTCGTAGCGCTCGTAGAGCAGCGTGGCGACCTCGTCGAGGTGTTGCTCGTAAGTCATCGGCATCGCGTGCTCCCTTAGCGCATGGTGACGAATTCTTCGGCGCTGGTCGGGTGGATCGCGATCGTGTCGTCGAAGTCCGCCTTGCGCGCGCCCATCTTCACCGCCACCGCGAAGCCCTGCAGCATCTCGTCGGCGCCGTCGCCGATCACGTGCGCGCCCACGATTCGCTCCTCCGCGCCGGCGCACACCAGCTTCATCGCCGTCTTCGGACGATGCTCGGTGAGCGCGTTGTACATGGCGGTGAAGCGCGTGGTGTAGACCTTGACGTCGGTGAAGCGCTTGCGCGCCTCTTCCTCGGTAAGGCCGACGGTGCCGATGGCGGGGTGGCTGAACACCACGGTGGGGATGTTCTCGTAGTCCAGCTTGCTGTCGGCCGCGCCGCGGAACAGGCGCAGGGCGAGGCGACGGCCGGCCGCGATCGCCACCGGGGTGAGCTCGGCGCGGCCGGTGATGTCGCCGATTGCGTAGATGCCGGGCACGTTGGTGTTCTGGAAGGCGTCGGTGGGGATCGTGCCCTTGGCGTCGGCCTCGATGCCGGCGGCGGTGAGCTGCAGGCGGTCGGTGTTGGGCTGGCGGCCGGTGGCCCACACCAGCGCATCGACCTCGAGGCTGCCGGCCTCGCCGCAGTCGACGAGCACGCTGCCGTCGGCCTGGCGGTGCAGCGCGCGCGCCTGGGTGCCGAAGCGCAGCGCGATGCCGTCCTCCTGCATCTGCGCGGCGAGCTCCTCGCGCAGCAGGGCATCGAAGGAGCGCAGCAGGCGATCGCCGCGCACCAGCATGGAGACCTCGCTACCCAGGCCGCGGAACACGCCGGCGAGCTCCACCGCGATGTAGCCCGCGCCGACGACCGCGACACGGCGCGGCTGAGCCCCCAGTGCGAAGAAGCCGTCCGAGTCGATGCCCAGCTCGGCGCCTGGCAGGTCCGGCAGGCTGGGGCGGCCGCCGGTGGAGATCACGATGTGGGGCGCGGTGAAGCGCTCACCCTCGACCTCGACCACCCGCGGGCCGGCGAAGCGGGCGAAGCCGCGCCTCAGCTCGACGCCGGACTTCTCCAGCATGCCGGCGTAGATGCCGTTGAGGCGCTCGATGTAGGCGTCGCGGCGCTGCTTGAGCGTGACCCAGTCGAGGCGGCCGGCGACGTCGGTGAAGCCGTAGCCGGGTGCGTCGCGCAGCGCCTGCGCGATGCCCGAGGCGTACCACATCACCTTCTTCGGTACGCAGCCGACGTTCACGCAGGTGCCACCGAGGCGGGCGGCCTCGATCAGCTGCACGCGCGCACCGTACTCCGCGGCGCGGCGGGCGGTGGCGACACCACCGCTGCCGCCACCGATGGCGATCAGGTCGTATTCCTTCATCTGTTCTCCCTATCCTCTGGCGGCTGCGCGTGGCAGCCGCCTCATTGTCGCGCCTGGCGGGGCGGGGCGCGGCGCTCAGAGCGCCTTTTCGATCGCCGCGATCACCTCGGGGGCGTCGGGCTTGGTGCGGCTGCCGAAGGCGGCCACGACGCGCCCGCTGCGGTCGATCACGTATTTGTGGAAATTCCATTCCGGCGCGGCCGACTGGCGCGCGATCTCGCGGAAGAGCGGATGCGCCTCGGTGCCGGTCACCTGGATCGGCGCGTACATGTCGAATGTGACGCCGAAGTTCTGGAAACAGACCTCTGCGGTCTCGGCCTCGTCGGCGGCCTCCTGGCGGAAGTCGTCGGACGGAAAGCCCGCGACTTTCAGCCCGCGCTCCTTGAAGCGCTGGTGCACCGCCTCCAGCTCGCGGAACTGCCGTGTGAAGCCGCAGTGGCTGGCGGTGTTCACGACCAGCACGGGTTGACCGGCATAGCGGTCGGCGAGCCGCACCGATTCGTCGGCGTGCAGGCGGCGCAGGCTGTGGTCGTAGAGGCGCGTCGTCGCATCGTCGGCCGCGCCCGCGCCGGGAGCGAGCGTGGCGAGTAGCAGGGCGGGGGCGAGGGCGCGCGCAAGACGGGTGAAGCGCATGATCGGTCTCCTGGGGGGAAGGGCTCGGGGTGGACCCGGCGGCGCGCGATCGGTTCGCCTCGCGGGCACGGGATCCACGGTGTGGCTCAGAGCCGGCTCAGATCCTCGATGGCATCGACCACCATGCCGGTGCCGACGCTGATCAGCAGGATGTCGGCCGCGACGCGGACGAAGCGATGGCCCGCGGGCGGCATGCCGAGGCGCAGCACGATGTCGCCCGGGGCGTCGTACCACATCACATCGCGCGGCAGCGGCGCGCCGATGCGCCATTTCTTCGCCTGTCCCGGCGGCATGCAGCCGTTGCGCTTCTTGGCCAGCCCGGGCGGGCAGTCGCCTGCACGGAAGCGGTCGCCGTAATATCGATGCACGGCCTCGCGGTGGCGGTCGGTGAAATAGGCCGAGGCGCGCGGCGAGGAGCCGGCACGCTCGCTGCGATGTTCGCGGTCGCGCTCCTGCTCGCTGCGTTTGTCGGGGTGCTTGTTACCGCGTTCCTGGGGGCCGCCGGCGCGCTCGGGTTTGCCGCCGCCGGCCCACTCCGGCTTGTCGGCGAAGGCCGGGCCGGCGAGGAAGGCGGCCAGGATCAGGCCGGCTGCGGCCTTTTGGCGAAGCGTGGTGAGGCTCATCTCGTACTCCCTTGTCGTTTGCGCTGCGGCTGTCTCGGGAGTGGCCAGCGGTGCTCGAATGCCCGGCCCGCGCCCGTGCCTGCAGCATAAGCGGGCAGGGGCGCAGGCGTCACGACGGCTTGCCTCTTGTCACCGCCCGCCGGGGATGGATGCAACTCCCTGCCGCGTGCGGCCGCGGGTGCTCACAGCAGCGGCACGTCATCCTTCTCGCCGCGCTCGTACACCACGTTGGCGCGACCTACCAGCAAGGGGTCGAGCGGACCGATGAGGGCCACGTCCTTGTTGGTGTAGGGCAGCTTGTGCAGCACATAGCGCAGGGCATTGAGGCGCGCGCGCTTCTTGCAGTCGGACTTGACCACGGTCCACGGCGCATCGGCGGTGTCGGTGTAGAAGAACATCGCCTCCTTGGCCTTGGTGTAGTCGTCCCACTTGTCGAGCGAGGCGAGGTCGATCGGCGACAGCTTCCACTGCTTGAGCGGGTGCGACTCGCGCTCCTTGAAGCGGCGGCGCTGCTCCTCGCGGCTCACCGAGAACCAGAACTTGATGAGGTGGATGCCGCTGCGCACCAGATTGCGCTCGAACTCGGGCACCTGGCGCATGAATTCGTTGTATTCGTCGGGGGTGCAGAAGCCCATGACGCGCTCGACCCCGGCGCGGTTGTACCAGGAGCGGTCGAACAGCACGATCTCGCCCGCGGTGGGGAGGTGCTGGATGTAGCGCTGGAAGTACCACTGTCCGCGCTCGAGCTCCGAGGGCTTCTCCAGCGCCACCACGCGCGCGCCGCGCGGGTTCAGGTGCTCCATGAAGCGCTTGATCGTGCCGCCCTTGCCGGCGGCGTCGCGGCCCTCGAACAGGATCACCACGCGCTGGCCGGTCTCCTTGGTCCAGGCCTGCAGCTTGAGCAGCTCGACCTGCAGGCGGTACTTCTGCTTCTCGTAGGCCTTGCGCGACATCAGGTTGCGGTAAGGGTAGCCGCCCTTGCGCCAGTCGGGCGAGAGCTCGTCGTCCGGGTGTGCGCCCGGGCTCTGTGGCAGGTCGGCACGCATCAGTGCGCGACGCAGCATGTGGATGTCGTCGGGCGAGGCGCCGTCGAGGATGGCCTCGAGGGCGTCGGTCTTCGCCTGCGGATCGGTCGCCGCGCGGGCGAGGATGTCCTTTACGGCGACGAGCTTGGAGTCCTGCGCGGCGTCGATGGCCTGCTCGATCTCGAAGTCCTCGATGCCCATGCTGCTGAAGTCCGGTGCAGTATCGCCGGCGACACTCGGGCGTGTCGCCTGCTTGCGCGGAGTGCGTGGGGCAGGACGTTGCTTCTTGCTGCGGGTGGCTGGGCTTTCTGTTACCGGAACCGCTTCTTCGGTCTTGTTCATCATGGAGATCCTCCCTTGTCTGAACGAATTCTAATCCTCCACCTTCGGCTCGGCACGCACGTCGTGGAGGTGGGGCGGGTAGAATCGCGCACGTCGCCCGCGGCCCGATGTCGCGGGCAAACCGCTTTCCGTTTTCCACCATGCCGCTGACCAAAGAAACCCGTTCCCTGCTCGACATGGCCTACCGTGTCGGTGCGCCCCGCTTCCACGAGCTGTCGGTGGCGCAGGCCCGCCATTCCGCACAGAAGCTGCACTTCGCCTTCCGCCCCGAAGCGCCTGCGGTGGCCTCGACCACCGAGGTGCCGATCCCGCGACCCGACACTTCAGCACTGCTCGCCCGCCTGTATCGGCCTTTCGGCAGCCATGTGGACGACTGTCTGCCGCTGGTGATCTTCGCGCACGGTGGCGGCTGGTGCATCGGCGATGTGGCGAGCTACGACGTGGCCTGCCGCGAACTCGCCAACGGGTCGGGCTGCGCGGTGCTGTCGGTGGAGTATCGGCTCGCGCCCGAGCATCCTTTCCCCGCCGCCCCTGCGGACATGCGCCTGGCCTTCGACTGGTCGGTCGACAACGCCGACCTGCTCGGCATCGATCCGTCGCGAATCGCCCTCGCCGGCGACAGCGCCGGCGGTAACCTGGCGATCGTTACCGCGCTGGCCCTGCGCGAGACCGAGGTGAAGCCGGCCTTCCTGCTGCTGGTTTACCCGAGCACCGAGATCCTCAGCTCGCGGCCCTCGCGCGAGCGCTACGCCGACGGCTTCTTCCTCGATCGCGAATCGCTGCAGTGGTTCTTCGAGCGCTACCTGCCCGGTGTCGATACCGAGGACTGGCGGGTGTCGCCGATGCGCGCGGCGTCGCTCGCGGGGCTGCCGCCGATGCAGGTGATCTGCGCCGAATGCGATCCGCTGGTGGACGACTGCGTCGCCTTCGTCGAGCGCGTACGGAGCGAAGGTGGCGAGGTGGCGCTGCGCGTGTTCGAGGGCGTGGTGCATGGCTTCTACACCCTGGGTAAGCTCATTCCCGAGGCTCGAGAGGCGGTGGCGCTGTCGGCCGCAGCCCTGCGCGTGCATCTGGAGGACCGCGCGCAGGCCTGAGCGGAGCGCCCGCAACTGCCTGCGCGGATGCGTTGCTCAGCCGCAGGCCGCGGCGATCAGCTCGTGGCGACTGGCGCGCGCTTCCGACATCAGGGCCTCGAAGCCATCGCGGTCGAGCCCGTCCGCCACGCTCGCCTCGAGCAGGTCGCCACGCTGACGGTTTCCGAGCAGGTTGTCGAAGGGGTTGGGCGATTCGGCCGCGAGGGTGGCCAGGAAGACCACGTCGCCGAGTTCGGCGGGTGGCCACTCGGTGTTCGCGAAGGGGTCGGCAGCGCAGGCGCTGATGATCCGCTCGGGCATCTCGAGCGCTGCGAGCACGGCGTCGCGCACCGGCTCGTCCCAGGTCGTGACGACCTCGGCGAAGCGGTTCATGTCCCCCTCCAGCGCCGGGTAGCGCGCAGCACGCGAGAGCAGGTAGAACTGTCCGATGTCGAGCATCAGGCCTGCCAGCATCGCGGCGTCCGGGTCGGGGCGCTTGAGGTGGTGCGCGAAGGCGCAGGACCATGCGGCCACGTCGATCGAATGCATCCACAGGCCGCTGGCGATCAGCCGCATCTGGCGCGAGCGGTGGTCGCGAGCGAGCTGTTCGGCGGCGATCGCGAAAGCCAGGCAGCGCAGGGTGGACAGGCCGATGCGCTGGACCGCGTCGTTCAGGCTGGTGATCTGGCCGCGATAGGGATTCAGGGTGAGGGTATTGGCCATCCGGATGACCTTGGCAGCGAGCAGCGGCTCGGCCTGCACCGCGCCGGCGATCTGTGCGAGCGAGGTATCCGGGGCGTCGGCGAGCTTCTTGATGCGCAGCGAGAGGTCGAAGACGGTGGGAAAGCTCGTCACGCCCTCGCGCAACTCCTGCTGGATCTGCTCTGCGAAGGCCTCGAATTGGGTGTCGAATGAGCTCATTGGCCGGTTCCGTTGGTGGAGTTCGAACAGTCTATGCGGACGCCGTTCTGCGTGCGCGTGCAAATCCCACGGATGCGCGCAGCTTCAGGGCTGGGTCAGGCGGACGAGGCCGTTCTCGAGTGCCTCGACCTGGGCGAGCGTGCACACCGGCACGCCGAGCGCCTCGATGGTGGCGTGGCCGTGCTTGAAGCGCTTCTCGACGATGAAGCTCGCGCACAGCACCTCGGCACCGGCCTCGCGCGCCATTTCGATCAGGGCCACGGCGGTACGGCCGTTGGAGAGGAAGTCGTCCACGATCACGACACGGTCGGTGGGCACGATGTAGCGCTGCGACAGCACCAGCTTGGTCTCGCCGCCCTTGGTGGGAGAGGGAATCACGCGCGCGATCGCGGGGGATTCGACCTGGGGGGCGTACTTCTTCGCGTACACCAGGGGCACGTCGAGCGCCTGGGCGACCACCAGGCCGGGGGCGATGCCGCTGGCCTCGGCGGTGAGCACCACGCTGGGTTCGAAACGCGCCAGCCGCCTGGCGAGCTCCTGGCCCATCTCGGTGATGAAGCTGGGCTCGATGCGGTGGTTGAGGAAGTGGTCGATCTTGAGGATCTGGTCGCCGATGACCGTGGCTTCGGCTTCGATGCGGCGCACCAGCGGGCCGTAGGGACGGATGAGTTCGGGATCGGGAAGCATGCGCAGGTCCGTGAACGGGAATGCCCCCGGGCCGGGGGCAGGACGGGCGGATTCTAGCCGAAGGCGGCGTCGTTGTAGGAGCACCGGCAGGCGCGAACGCGGGTCGATCGTGATTTCGGCTCAGATCGTGATTCCGGCTCCGGTCGTGATTCCGGCTCCGATCCGGCGGCGGGGCCGGGCGGGCAGTCGCCGCCTGCACTCGCGGCCCTGCGCTGCGGGCTACCCTCGGCGGCGGACGCCGCGGGGGCGGCGACACGAACTCGGCGCTGCGCGCCTCGGACAGGTGTCGCCTTGTTTCCCCCGCGACGCCCTCCACCCCGGCGCTCCTGAAGCTGGCGACCGCCCGCGCGGCCCCGCCGCCTCGCGGCCTTCCTGGTTCGGGGCGTCATTCGAGGTTTTGCCGGCTTCGCGCCGATGCCAGCGGTGGTCGAGGTCGGCAAGCATGCACGGTCGCGCGCCGGAGGTCACGGATCGGGGCACGACCTTTCGGGCTAGAATCGGCCCCGGTTCCGAACGATGAAAGCGATGAACGACGAAGACTACATGCGCGCCGCGCTCGAGCAGGCGCGCGCGGCGGGGGCGGCGGACGAGGTGCCGGTGGGCGCGGTGGTGGTGTGCGGAGGCGAGATCGTCGGCCGCGGCTTCAACCAGCCGATCGGCCGCCACGATCCCACCGCGCACGCCGAGATCATGGCGCTGCGCGACGCTGCGGCGCGCCTGGGCAACTACCGTCTGCCCGGCTGCGAGCTCTATGTGACCCTGGAGCCCTGCGCGATGTGTTCGGGCGCGATCATGCACTCCCGCATCGCGCGCGTGGTGTTCGGTGCGCGCGACCCGAAGACCGGTGTGGCCGGCAGTGTGCTCGACCTCTTCGCCGAGGCGCGCCTCAACCATCACGCCACCATCGAGGGCGGGCTGCTCGCCGACGAGTGCGGGCGCATGCTGTCGAGCTTCTTCGCGGCCCGTCGCGGGCGCACCCTGGTGGCCTGAATGCGGATCCGCGTGGACCTCGGCCGCCAGTGTCTGGAGCTTTTCGGCAAGGATGGCGCCTGCATCCGCCGCTACGCGGTGTCGACCGGCGAGCGCGGCGCGGGCGAGCGCAGCGGCAGCCTGTGCACGCCGCGCGGTCGCCACCGCATCCGTGCGCGCATCGGCGCGGGCGCGCCGGCGGGCGCGGTGTTCCGCGGGCGCCGGCCGACCGGCGAGGTGTGGTCGCCGGAGTTCGCCGCCGCGCACCCGGGGCGCGACTGGATCCTGTCGCGCATCCTCTGGCTGTGCGGCGAGGAGCCGGGCCGCAACCGTGGCGGCGAGGTGGACACGATGCGGCGCTACATCTATCTGCACGGCACCGGCGACGACCAGCCCATGGGCGTGGCGCGCTCGCACGGCTGCGTGCGCATGCGCAACCGCGACGTCATCGAGCTGTTCGAACTCGTGCCCGGGGGCACGGTGGTGGAGATCTTCGAATGAAGGATCTGGAAATCGAGGTCGTGGGCTGGGATGAGGCCGAGCTGCTGGTGATGCCGGTGCGCACCGAGGTCTTCGTGGTGGAGCAGGGCGTGCCCGCGGAGATCGAGCGCGACGCCTTCGATGCGGTGTGCCGGCACGCGATCGCACGCGACGCCGGGGGCCGGGTGGTCGCCACCGGCCGCCTGCTGCCCGACGGTCACATCGGCCGCATGGCGGTGCGGCGCGCGGCGCGCGGTGCCGGGGTGGGCGGCGCGGTGCTGCAGGCGCTGATCGCCGAGGCGGCGCGACGCGGGCTGCGCGAGGTCGCGCTCGCCGCGCAGACCCACGCGCTCGACTTCTACCTGCGCCACGGCTTTGAGGCCGTGGGCGAGGTCTTCATGGAGGCGGGGATTCCGCACCGTGCGATGCGGCGGACGCTGTAGCGGCCGGGCCCGCGAGGGCGCTGCGCGGGGCGTTCAGGTCGTGCCGGCGGCGAACTCGTGCTCGACCCGGCTGCGCAGTTCCCCATCCACATCCCAGGTCCATTCGATGAAGCGGGTGCGGCCCTTGCGGTCGCGCAGTACCACGCTGCTGCAGCGCGTTCCGTAGCCCGGCGCGCGGATGAAGGCGGGCGACAGCCAGCGCTCCCACTCCAGGCTCACGCCGGTCGCGGGCAGGTGTGGATCGGGTGCGGGCGCGGGGTCGCGCAGCAGGCCGAGGAGCTCGGTGACGAGCGCATCCTCGGTCGCAGCGACCGGGCCTGCGGTCGGCAGCACCTCGAGCTTGCGGGCGAGCGCATCGCGCGTCTTCACCAGCTTGGGCCATGGGCTGTCGAGGAGGTGGTTGGACAGGCCGTAGCACCCCGACTCCAGCAGGCGCAGCCCGCCGGTGGTGCTCTCCAGTACGCCGAGCCGATCGGCGTCGCCCACCAGCAGGTTGAAGGCGGCGTAGTTGTCCGCGCTCGCCAGCACGGCCTGCAGCGTGGCGGGCACCGGGCGGGCATCCTCGAGCGCCTCGCGCACCAGCGCGCCGCGCGAGGGGGCGCCGGCGAGGTGGCGGCTGGGGTCGCGGTAGTTGGTCAGCGCGGCGAAGCGCCCGCGGCGCGTCAGGCCCATCCAGGTGCCGCCGGCCTCGAGGTCGCGGCCGGCGAGCAGCTCTGGCGCATCCACCCACCAGTGCGCGGGCGCGGCGGGGCGGGCGAGGTACTCGTCGCGATTGGCCGCGACCACCAGCGGATAGTCGGGGTGCGCCCGCCAGGCGAAGACGATCAGGCACACGGCCGAGCGCCTTCGCGGGTGCGACCATGCCGCCGGACCTGATCGCGGTGCGGATCAGCCGAGCGCATACGGCAGTTCGAGCAGGTTCGCGCGCGGCCCGTCGGGCGCGCCGACGCGGATCTCGCCCGCTTCCGCGCTGCTCGACTGGATCACGGCGAGCGCCTCCACGCCGCCATCGGCGGTCGGCGCGACATTGACCAGCTTGCCGGCCGACTGTTCGCCGAAGTCGGGCGCATAGACGTCGGTGCCGGGCGCGGCGGAGACGCCCGCCGGCAGG
>JAEUNQ010000348.1 GCA_016790365.1 Thauera sp.
GTTCAATCCAGCAAAGTACTCAAATAACTGACTTTCATCAGCATGAGCACCAATCATTGTGATACGTCGCGACCAAAGCCGCTGACCACAACAACCAAGCACCCACACTTATCGGTTGTCCAAGTTTTTAAAGAATCGCTACGCTGCCGCAGCGAAGAAGCGAGATTATGTAGAACCTACATCACCCTGTCAAGCATCTCGTGAATCTTTTTTGCGCCGCCCCGGAAAACCCCAGAACGACAAGACCCCGAACCCCCGACCGCTCCCCCCCTCCCCGCCCCGCTGCACTTGCGTTCAAGCACCGCTGCGCTGGAAGAGGTGCGCATTATAGAGATCGAACGACGGCTGTCAACGCCTTCAGTAAAACAAGCGCCTCACAGAACCTGGAACACCTGAAGCTGGTAGCCGGCCTCGCGCCGAAGCACACCGAGCGAACGCAGCTTGCACACCGTTCCGGACATCTTCACGAAAACCGGCTCGCCAAGGGCAGGAGCATTGGCAGGCATGAGAACGCGCAAGGCTTCTCCCTTGCTCGGCACGTCGCACAGGATGCCGTCAACACTGCTGCGACCATCGTCGAGCACACCCAGCGACGGCGACCGGGCCAGCAATTCGATGCCCAAGCCCGCGTGCGTCGCCCACATCCGCAGACGACGAACGATGCCGAGCTGCCAGCCCTGCCCGTCACTGAAATGAATACCGAGCAGCTCGCCGATGTCGGGCCAAGCTCGGGTGGGATCACTGGACGCAACGATCTGCAGCCCGCTGCGACTGAAATCCACCACCTTCCAGTTTCGCGGCACGGGCAGCGGCTGCCCTCCGATGACGGCAGTACAGGCGTGCAGACCGCGCGCAATGTCGGCGCTGGCGTCCTGCAGGTAACGACGCCGCGTACGTACGGGCGGCGTGTGTGACCACTGCATGCGGAGGTACTCCACGGCTGCACGGGCGTGCTCGAGCGGGAGGCGGCCGAAGGGCGCCGGCACGATCGAGCGCGCCAGTTGCCGCGAAAACTCGGCAAGCAGCTCGCACGCCGCCCAAGGAGCGAACCGCCACTCGCCATCCCGATGCTTGCCCATCTGACGCACCGGGATGGTCCCCTCCTCAGGAACAACCACGTACTGGGGGACATCTGCCGCACGCCGATCGAGAGAGAGGAAGGGAAGACAAATATCGACAACGTGGCCGAGCGCGACGCCCATCTCGAGTTCCACCTGGTCCAGATTGATGCTGTAGTGGGCAACCGCGCGCAGATATTCGCGGCCAAGGCTGTGCACGTCCCCGCCGACGATGCTGTCACGCGCCTCGGGGGACGATGCAAACAACTGGCCGATGCGCCCCCAAAGCACCTCCTCGGGACCGAAACGGTCACAGGCGGACCATTTCAAGGCCTCGACCACGCTGCTTGCCAAGCGCAGCCGGATCGCCTCCGAACCGGCCACGGAGTTGGACGGCGAGAGGCACCAGTACCCGTCGCATACCGCCATCCAGGCATCTCGGACACCAGCCAGCCAACGCACCCACCAAGCATGGTCGCGCTCCGAAACGGGACCCGCCGCGGCACGCACCCCGATCGGAGCGGAGCGCTCCACCGCATCACGCAGTGCATCATCGAAGCTGGACACCACATGCAGCCCGGCCACCTCCGCCTTCTGGCTGCCCGGCTTGTAAAGCGCGCGCAACGTGGCCGTTGCCGCCTCGAGGCCCGCAACCGGATTGCCCCCGCCGGCAAGCACGCCGGCGGGAGTGTAGTCGAGCGTCCTGGGCTGATCCAAAGGCCTGTCTCCGCACAAAACGCGCTCCACCACCCCCTGTCAAGGGAGCACATGGAACACGCGAGGTTTCGGCACATTCTGAACCACCGTGGAAGGCGATGTCCACCGCATATCCACGGCGAAAGCGCGCGCGAACAGGTGGCGATGCGGTCGACATTGGCGCAGGAGAATGTCCCGGCACAGTAGAATCATGGCTTTTGCCGATAGCGACCATGCGACAGTACCTCGACCTGATGCGCCATGTGCTCGAGCACGGCGACCCCAAGACCGATCGCACCGGCACCGGCACACTGTCGGTATTCGGCTGGCAGATGCGGTTCCGGTTGGAGCACGGCTTTCCGCTGATGACCACCAAGAAGTTGCACACCCGCTCGATCATCCACGAGCTGCTGTGGTTCCTGCAGGGCGAAACGAACATCCGCTACCTGAAGGAGAACGGCGTGTCGATCTGGGACGAGTGGGCGGACGCCGATGGCGAGCTCGGCCCGGTGTATGGCAAGCAGTGGCGGCACTGGGAGACCGCCGACGGGCGTACGGTCGACCAGATCGCGCGCGTCGTGGAGAGCATCCGCCGCAACCCGGATTCGCGCCGCCACCTCGTCTCGGCGTGGAATCCGGGCGAGGTGGACGATATGGCCCTGCCTCCGTGCCACGCCCTGTTCCAGTTCTACGTCGCCGGCGGGCGGCTTTCGTGTCAGCTCTACCAGCGCAGTGCGGACATCTTCCTGGGGGTCCCGTTCAACATCGCCTCCTACGCCCTGCTGACCCACATGGTCGCGCAGGTCTGCGACCTCGAGCCGGGCGACTTCGTGTGGACCGGCGGCGACTGCCACCTGTACAGCAACCACCTGGAGCAGGCGCGCGAGCAATTGAAACGCGAGCCGCGCCCGCTGCCGACGCTGCGCCTGAACCCCGCCGTGCGCGACCTCTTCGGCTTCCGCTTCGAGGACATCGCGCTCGAGGGCTACGACCCGCATCCCCACATCAAGGCCCCGGTGGCGGTATGAAGAAGCCCGAGATCGTCCTCATCGCCGCGGTCGCGCGCAACGGCACCATCGGCCGCGACAACGAGCTGCCCTGGCGGCTCAAGGCCGACCTGCAGCATTTCCGCGCGCTCACGCTCGGGCACCCGATCCTGATGGGGCGCAAGACCTGGGAGTCGCTCGGCCGCCCGCTGCCCGGACGGCGCAACCTGGTGGTGAGCCGCGACCCGGGCTTCCGTGCCGAAGGCGCAGAATGCTTCGCCGACCCCGCGGCCGCGATCGCCGCGGCCGGAGAGGCGCCGACGCTGTTCGTGATCGGCGGCGCCCAGCTCTACGCCCAGCTGCTCCCCCGCGCCGACCGCCTCGAGCTCACCGAGGTGCACGCAGACGTCGACGGCGACGCGCACTTCCCCGCCTTCGATCCTGCGCAATTCGTCGAGGAGCGTCGCGAGGCGCACCACGCCGACGCCGACAACGCGTTCGCCTTCGACTTCGTACGCTACCGCCGGCGCTGAGCGCGACCCAGGCATCGCCCCCGAGCACCGCATGAAACGACGAGGGCCACATCCCGCGGCCCCCGTCGTTTCACCCACCCGCGCTGCGGACGAGCCTCAGCCCTTCACGCAATCCACGTGATAGCGGCCGTCCTCGCCCTTGACCAGGCCGTGGATGTCGGTCTCGAAGCCGGGGAAGCGGGCGTTGAAGTCACGCGCGAACTTCAGGTAGCGCACGATCGTCGCGTTGAAGCGCTCGCCCGGGATCAGCAGCGGGATGCCCGGCGGATAAGGCGTGACCAGCATCGCGGTGACGCGGCCCTCGAGCTCGTCGAGCACCACGCGCTCGATCTCGCGGTGCGCCAT
>JAEUNQ010000016.1 GCA_016790365.1 Thauera sp.
CGGGCTGGTCCTTGCCCAGCATTTCGCCGCTGGCGATGCGGAACAGCAGGCTGTAGCCGATCTGGCCGGCGGCGCCGGTGACAGCGACGCGCATGGGGGCTTTGCTCATGTGATTACTCCCTCGAGTGAGACGGTCGTATAAAGGTGCTGGAAACCTGCCCTGTGCCCTCGTTGCACACCTCGCGACGCCAGTTGGCGGGGTCGTCGGGTAAGCCTTCGTGGTGCGGTCCCGCGTGCGCGGGGACCAATCCTGGGCGCCGGCATACTAGCCGCAGGCGGGATGCATGTCAAATAGCATCTTATGTCTTATATAAGACACAAGACTAAAGATAGACGTCCACGAAAATTTATGCTCAAATGCGCGTATGTCGCAGGAGTCGCCTACCTTCAGCCCTCTCTACCGCCAGATCAAGGCCCTGATTCTTCAGGCGCTTGAGGCGGGCGAGTGGCGTCCGGGTCAGGCCATTCCGAGCGAGCAGGAGCTCGCCGCTCGCTTCAATGTCTCGCAGGGTACCGTGCGCAAGGCCATCGACGAAATGGCTGCCGACAACCTCCTCGTCCGCAAGCAGGGCAAGGGCACCTTCGTGGCTTCCCACAACGACCCGCGTGCGCTGTTTCGCTTCCTGCGACTCGTACCGGTCGATGGCGATCTTTCCCCCCCGCAGAGCATACCGCTGGATTGCTGGCGCGCGAAGGCCGGGCAGGAGGCTTCGCGCATGCTCGCGATCGAACCCGGAGCGCCGATCATCATCGTGCGCCGCCTGCTGAAGTTCGCCACCCGGCCCGTCGTCATCGACGAGATCTACCTGCCCGGCGAGGTGTTCCAGGGGCTCAGCGCCGAGACCTTGCAGGGCTGGAACGGATCGCTCTACAGCCTGTTCGAGACCCGCTTCGGCGTGCGCATGATCCGCGCGCAGGAACGCATCCGCGCAGTCGCCGCCGATCGCGGCGCCGCGGAGGCGCTCGGCGTGCACGAAGGGACGCCGCTGCTGTCGGTGGAGCGGGTTACCTACACGTACGGGGACAGGCCCGTGGAGTGGCGTCGCGGGCTCTACTCGACGGCGGAACATTTTTATCTGAATGAGCTGAATTGACGTGTCGCACATGGGCTGCAGGCTCGGAGCGGCGCTATAATTTTTTGTCTTTTTTCGGAGTCCGCGACGGGGTCGTCGCACATGCAGAGGGGAGTCTTCATGTCAGAAGTAACAGTGCGCAAACAAAGGCCGAAGTATCTGGCCTTGAATGAGATCCGGTTGCCTTTGCCGGGCATCGTCTCGATCCTGCACCGCATCAGCGGCGTCGGCTTGTTCCTGATGTTGCCGTTCCTGCTGTATCTGCTCGACAGCAGCCTCGAGTCGCCGGAGACCTTCGAGACCTTCGCTGCGGTGGTCGACAGCTGGTTCATCAAGCTCGTCCTGTTCGGCCTGCTGTGGGCCTACCTGCATCACTTCTGCGCCGGCATCCGTTTCCTCATGCTCGACCTGCACAAGGGTCTGGAGCTCGAGGAGGCGCGCAAGTCCTCCAAAATCGTTCTGGTCGTGAGCCTCACGCTCACCTTGATCATCGGGGTGGTCCTATGGTGAAACAGCGTATCGTCGTCGGCGCGCACTACGGTCTGAAAGACTGGATCGCACAGCGCGCCACCGCCGTCTATATGGCGGCCTACACCATCATCTTCGCGCTCTGTGCGTTCAGTCTGCGCGAGCTCAACTACCAGGAGTGGTCCGGCCTGTTCTCGCATGGCCTGTTCAAGTTCCTGAGCTTCCTGTTCTTCCTGTCGGTCTTCTATCACGCCTGGATCGGGATCCGCGACCTCTGGATGGACTACATCAAGCCGAACGGTGTGCGCCTCGCGCTGCACCTGGTCACCATTTTCCTGCTCGTCGGCTACGCCGGCTGGGCTGCCCAGATCCTGTGGAGGCTTTAAGCGTGAACGTCGCGAAGCGTACCTTTGATGCGGTCATCGTGGGCGCCGGCGGTGCCGGCCTGCGTGCGGCCCTGCAACTTTCCGAAGCCGGCCTCAAGACCGCCGTTCTGACCAAGGTGTTCCCGACCCGCTCGCACACCGTCGCAGCGCAGGGTGGCGTCGCCGCCTCGCTCGGCAACTCGACCGAGGACAACTGGCACTGGCACATGTACGACACCGTCAAGGGGTCGGACTGGCTGGGCGACCAGGATGCCATCGAGTTCATGTGCAAGAAGGCCAACGAGGTCGTCATCGAGCTCGAGCACTACGGCAT
>JAEUNQ010000018.1 GCA_016790365.1 Thauera sp.
GCAGGTCTCCGCGCGCTTCACGCTCGCCGGCTACCGCATGGTCGAGATGAAGTTCCGCAACAACGTCTACATGGCGCGCGACCAGGGCGAGCTCATGCTCACCCGCGAGATCCGCGACCTCGCCAGCTCGCACGACGCCCAGGCGGTGGTGGTGGGCACCTATGCGCAGAGCAGCGAGCTGGTGTTCGTGAACCTCAAGGTCATCCAGCCCGAGACCAACGTGGTGCTGGCGGTGCACGACTACGCCCTGCCGCTGGACACGATGACACGCTCGATGCTGCGCGGCCACCGCTGATGCAGTAGCGTCGGGGCGGAGAAGCCCTTCCGTCCCCGACGCACCCCACTGCCGGCAGTGAAGGCGACCGATGAGTCAGTCTGTCGATTTTTCTTACACTGCCCGTCGCCGCCCCTCAAAAATCCCCAGGTAAACAAAGCACTGCATTCCAGGCATGGTGCTTGCTCAAGTTCAAGGGCTGCACACGGGCGTTCGCAAGCGTTCGTGGCGCGGTAACCATCTGAAGCCTTGAACAGGAGAGTGCCATGAGATTCCGCAAGCAGCTCCTCGCCGCCGCCTTGCTCGCGACCGGCCTGGGAACGGGGGTCGCCCATGCGACACCGATCTCGCTCACCAAGCTGACCGGTATCGCGGGGGGGACGGTTGCGGCGACGGCCGTCTTCCGTGCCGATCTGTCTGGTGCCGGGATCGGCACCTTGCAGTCGATCACCATCCGCGACAACAGCTTCGGGATTGGTGGATCCGCGGGGCAATTCAGCGGATTCGACCTCGACGCGATCATCCTGTCGACCAGCTCATGCGACACGGCCCTCTGTGTCGCAGGTCTTTCTCCGCTGAGCGCATTCAACTACTCGAGCGGCGTGATCTTCACCCCGGGCGCACAGCGCGCTCCGGCCGATCCGAAGCTCTTCGGCACCGGCCCCACCGGCAGCACGGTCGACGACACCATCGCTACCCTTGGCCTGTTCGACGGCGAATCCATCGCGGGCACGGGCGCGGATGGTTTCCTCAGCCTCGGCGACGGCGGCAAGATCAGCTTCAACCTCAGCTCGGCACTGTCTACAGCAGGCCTCTATCTCTACCTCGGCGAGGTCGGTGACAACGGCGAGGCGCTGGCCGGCGAGATCACCATCTCGCAGAATCCGGTACCGGAACCCATGTCGCTTTCCCTGCTGGCCATCGGTCTTGCCGGGCTGGGAATCGGACGCCGCGCGCGGCGAGCCTGAGACGCTGGCGGCTCCGTGCAGTTGGCTCCGTGCTGGCGGATCGCGACGTAGCGGGGGATAATCCATGGCCCTGCGTCGTCGCGACCCCCTGCCCGCGTGCCCACTGAAGCACCTCCCGATCTGACCCACGCCACGCCCGTCGCCCTTCCGCCCGCCCTGCTGCTGCTCGGCCCCACCGCCAGCGGCAAGACCGCGAGCGCGCTTGCGCTCGCGCAGGCTCTGCCGGTGGAGGTGATCAGCGTGGATTCGGCGCTGGTGTACCGCGACATGGACATCGGCACCGCCAAGCCGAGCGCGGAAGAGCGCGCAGTGTGCCCGCACCACCTGATCGACGTGGTCAGCCCCGAGGAGAACTACTCCGCCGCGCGCTTTCGCACCGACGCGATCCGCCTGATGCGCGAGATCGTCGTGCGCGGCAATCTTCCGCTGCTGGCCGGCGGCACCATGCTGTACTTCAAGGCGCTGCGCGACGGGCTCTCCGACCTGCCCGCGGCCGACCCCGAGTTGCGCCGCGCGCTCGACGACGAGGCCACCGAGCGCGGCTGGCCGGCGCTGCACGCCGAGCTCGCCCGCCTCGACCCCGAGGCCGCCGCCCGCCTCGAGCCGGGCGACGCCCAGCGCATCCAGCGCGCGCTCGAGATCGTGCGCCTCACCGGACGTCCGCTCGCCGACA
>JAEUNQ010000038.1 GCA_016790365.1 Thauera sp.
CTATAATGCCGACCTTCGAGCGGAGAGGTGGCAGAGTGGTCGAATGTACCTGACTCGAAATCAGGCGTAGGTGCAAGCCTACCGTGGGTTCGAATCCCACCCTCTCCGCCAAATAAAACTTGAAGTTGTGGGAACAGTCGCTATAATCCTGCTCCTTCGCAGTTCAGCAAGAAGCGCCCGTAGCTCATCTGGATAGAGTACCTGGCTACGAACCAGGGGGTAGGAGGTTCGAATCCTTCCGGGCGCGCCAAACAAAGCCTTCCGATATCGGGCTCTAAATGATTTCGGCAACGCGCCCGTAGCTCATCTGGATAGAGTACCTGGCTACGAACCAGGGGGTAGGAGGTTCGAATCCTTCCGGGCGCGCCAGATTCGGGAAACGCCGACTCCTCACCGGGTCGGCGTTTTTCATTCGTCCGTCCCTCGTCGCATCGTGCGACGCCCCGCCCCGTCCGTGGGGCACGCATCCCTACCCCAAGGAAGCACCCGCGCGCGCATCAGGGTGCGCACACGGCCCCACCCTGCCGCACCGGCTCGAGGAAACCGCAGACGAGCTCGATGACCGCCTCGGGGCGCTCGCGGTGTGGCACGTGGAAGGTGTCCGGCAGGATGGCCACTTGCGCCGGACCTGCGGAGAGCTCGCCGATCATTTCGGGATGCACGCGGGTGCCGTACTCGTCGTGCATGCCATGGATGGCCAGCACCGGGCAACGCACCTGCGGCAGCACCGACTTCAGCGACCAGGCGGCGAAGCCGGGATGCAGCCAGCTCTCGGTCCACGCGTCCAGCACCCAGCGTGCCTTGTCGCCGTGATAGCGCGCCAGACGCTGCAGCTGCGACTCGTCGACGAACCGCCCCTTGGCCTCGGCGATGCTGCTCAGGGTCAGATCCTCGGGAAAAACCTGCGCCGACTCGGTGATCAGGGCGTCGCAGCCGCCGGCAAACGCGGCCGCGCAATTGACCGCCATGCCACCGCCCACGCTGTGACCGAACACCACGAAACGCTCCAGGCCGAGCTGCTCGCGCACCGCCGGGAAATACTCCCGCGCCTCCTCGGCGATGAAGTCGAGCGCCGGCAACGCCGCGCGCGCATCCGAGCGGCCGAAACCGAGGCGGTCGTATGCGATCACCCGGCGCCCGCTGGCCGCGCTCAGCTCCGCCGGGAAGTCACGCCACAGCTCGACACAGCCGAGCGAGTCGTGGAACAGCACGATCGGACTCGCCGGACGGTGCGCGCCCGCCCCCGGCAGACTCCACTCCCTGGCGAAGATGCGGCCTTGCGGATGATCCACCCACACGTCGCGGGGCTGGATGTCGGAAGCTCGGGGGCGGCTCATCGGTTCTTCGTCTCCATGTAATTTCGCTCTGCTCGTTCGCGTCCCGGCGAGTTCCGCCGGCATCGCGCACCATACGATTCCGTATTGAGCACGGCATGACATTCTTGCACCCTTTACCGATTGGTCAAGCCCGCGCGCAACATCCGCCGGCAAGCTCGGTTAAGCTGATGCCCTCGCAGTCCACAGCCCTTCGTCCATGTCCGACCCCCATGCCCTTCTCGGCCTGCCAGCCGGCGCGAGCGCGCAGCAGATCAAGCGCGCCTTCCGCAAGCTCGCCATGCAATGGCATCCCGACCGCAACCCCGACCCCGCCGCCGCCGAGCAGTTCAGGCGGCTGCGCGATGCGCACGACCGCCTGCTCGCCACCCTGCTCGGCGACGCAGCGGACGCGACTTACGAGGACAAGACTGCTGCCCACGCTCCACCGCAGCGTGGTGCGGACCGTTGGCAGACGCTGGAGATCAGTATCGAGGAGAGCTTCTCCGGCGCGCTGCGCACGGTCGAGGTCGAGCGCCGCAGCCCCTGTACGCAGTGCGGCGGCAGCGGCATCGAGAAGCTCAGCGTGAGCCGGCTATGCACGCCCTGCCGCGGCTCGGGCCGTGTGCGCGGGCCCGCCGGCCTGGAGCGCTGCCCCGACTGCGAGGGGCGCGGCTACCGCAACACCGGCCCCTGCGGCGGCTGTGGCGGCAGTGGCGAGCAACTGCACACCCGGCACCTCGAGGTGCGCATCCCGCCTGGCGTGGTGGACGACGACGAGCTGCGCCTCGCCGGCGAGGGCGAGGCGCATGCCGACCCGCGCCATCGTGCCGGCGACCTGCGCCTGCGCATCCGCCTCGCCAGTCACCCGCTGTTTCGCCGCGAAGGCCGAGACCTGGTGCTGCGCCGCCCGGTCAGCGCGCTGCGGCTCTTGATCGGCGGCACCCTGCGCGTGCCCCATCCCGAGGGCGTGCGCAGCCTCGAGCTCGAGCCCGGCCTCGCCCATCCGCGTAGCCTGCGCGTGCCCGGCGCGGGCTTCCCGGCGCACGGCCGCCGCCCGCGCGGCGACCTCGTCGTCGAGTTCGAGCCCGAGCTCCCGCACGCCCCAGAGCGCTCGCTGCACGGGCTCATCGACGAGCTCGACCGTGCGCTCGCCGCGCGCGCCGAACACCACTTCCCCGAGCTCGCGCGCTGGGAGTCGGTGTGGCTGGACGAGCGCTGAAGCCGCTCCCGCAATACAATAAGCGTTTGCTGATAAACATGCCCTGCCCGGGTATCCGAGGCCCTGCCCCATGCGTCGTCTGCTTCCCGTCCTCATCCTCGTGCTGGCCGCAGCCGGATTCCTCGCCCTGCGCGCCACCCGCCCCGCCCCGCCGGCAGTGGAGACTCGGGAGCGGGTGTGGCGGATCGAAGCCGAGCCGCTCGCCGCGATCGCGGTGAATCCCACGCTGGTGCTCTACGGCCGCATCGAGGCGCCGGACCGCGTGCGCGCCGCAGCACCTGTGGCCGGTCGCGTGCTCGAGGTGACGGTGCGCGACGGCGACCGCGTGGAAGCCGGCACGGTGCTCGCACGCATGGATCCGCGCGACCTGAAGCCACGCATCGAGCAGGCCGCCGCCGAGCTCGAGCGCGAGCGCATCCGCCACCGCCACGACCAGGAGGCGATCGCGCAGGAGCGCACCCTGCTCGAGCTCGCCGAGGCCAAGCTCGCCCGCTTCGAGCGCCTCAAGAACGCCCGCCTCGGCGC
>JAEUNQ010000080.1 GCA_016790365.1 Thauera sp.
CGAGAACGTGGCGCTGGGCGTGCGGGACGCGAAGTACGAGAAGTTCGACATCAAGCGGGTGCTCGAGCGCCTGCTGCTCAAGGGCAGCATCGTGGTCAAGAAGGCCTACTGCGACTGGGACCGCTACAAGAGCTTCAAGGCCGCGATGCACGAGGCCAACTTCGAGCTCATCGAGATCCCCCATGTGCGCCAGTCCGGCAAGAACTCTGCCGACATCCGCCTCGTGGTCGATGCGCTCGACCTGTGCTACACGAAGTCGCATGTGGACACCTTCGTGATCATCAGCGGCGACTCGGACTTCTCGCCGCTGGTCTCCAAGCTGCGTGAGAACGCCAAGCAGGTGATCGGCGTCGGCGTGAAGCAATCCACCTCCGACCTGCTGATCGCCAACTGCGACGAGTTCATCTTTTACGACGACCTCGTGCGCGATAGCCAGCGCGCCGCCGCCAAGCGCGAGGCGCGCGACAACCCGCCCGCCAGCCGCAGGCAGCCCGAGGAGGACAAGGCCCGCCGCGAGGAACTCGAGTCGCGCCGCAGCAAGGCGATCGACATCGCGGTGGAGACCTTCGACGCACTGCTCGCCGAGCGTGGCGAGAGCGGCAAGATCTGGTCGTCGATGCTCAAGGAGGCGATCAAGCGCCGCAAGCCCGACTTCAACGAGAGCTACTTCGGCTTCCGCGCCTTCGGCAACCTGCTCGAGGAAGCCCAGGCGCGCGGCCTGCTGGAGCTCGGCCGCGACGAGAAGTCCGGCATCTTCGTGACCCGCCCCGGCCCGGGCCTGGCCGCGCCCGGAGGGCGCGAGGAGTTCGCGATGGCGGAGGAGCTCGCCGGGGCCGTGCGTGCCGCTCCGCGCGCAGGCTCGGGCTCGGGTGTCGGCGAGGCGGATGCCGAGATAGGAGATGCCTCCGCGTCCGCCGGCGCGAGCACGGAGGCGCCCGCGAGCGCGGCCGAGCCACGGCGCGGCCGTGGTCGTGGTCGGGGCCGCGGGGCGCGAGCGGTGGAGGAGATCGGGGCCGAGCCTGCAGCGCTCGAGGCACACGGTGCCGCCCCGGTGGAGGCTGGCGAGACCGCCATGGAAAGCGCACCCTCGGCGGTCGTCGTACCGGCGGAGGCGGTGGTGTCGGCGAGCGCCGCGGGCGTCGGCTCCGCCGAGGCTGCGTCGGCGCCCGTCGAGCCTGGCGATACCAAGCGTTCGTCCGCGACGCGCAGGCGGCGTGGCGGCAAGCCCGAGGCCCCCGCCGCCTCGGCCCCCGCTGCGGCCACCGTAGCCGGCGCGAACCCTCCAGTGCCTGCCGCGGCGAGCGAAGTCCACGTCGCCGTCGCGGACGCCGCCCAGGACGAGAAGCCGAAGGGCAAGGGGAAGGACAAGGACAAGCCGAAGCAGAAGGAGAAAACCTCCGACGTCGCCAAGCCGTCGTCCCGGCGGGGTCGCGGCGGGCGCGGGGCGGGTGGCAAGGCCGTTGCGGACGGGGCGGGCGGAGCCGCGCCCGAGGCGGGTGCAGCGGCAAGCGCCGCGCCCGTGGCGACGGCCGAAGCCACCGCTGCCGGCCCCACGCCGGCTGCTGCGTCGGCTGCGAGCACACCCGAAGCGGAGAAGCCCGCCGCGCGTCCGCGCCGCGCGCGCAAGCCCAAGGCCGAGCCGGCCGAATGAGCGCGCCCGCCGCCTGGCCGTATCCGTTCTGGATCGCCCATCGCGGCGCCGGCAGGCTGGCGCCGGAGAACACCCTCGCGGCGTTCGCGCTCGGCCGGGCGTACGGCTACCGCATGTTCGAGTGCGATGCCCGCCTGAGCGCCGACGGCGAGGTCTTCCTGCTCCACGACGACCGCCTCGAGCGCACCACCGACGGCCGTGGCGAGGCGGTGGAGCAAGCCTGGGCCGCGCTCGCGCGCCTGGACGCGGGCGCCTGGCACGACCCGCGCCATGCCGGCGAGCGCCTGCCCATGCTCGCGCAGGTGCTGGCCTTCTGCCGCGAGCACGACTGCATGCTCAACGTCGAGATCAAGCCGGCGCCGGGCGACGAGGTGCGCACCGGGCGCCGGGTGGCCCGGGTTCTCGCCCTGGAGCGCTTCGCCACTCCGCCGCTGCTGAGCTCCTTTTCCCCTGCCGCGATCGCCGCCGCGAGCGCGGTGGCGCCGGCCCTGCCGCGCGGGCTCTTGCTGGAGACATTCCGTGCTGGCTGGCGGGACGATGCGGGTGCGCTGGGGTGCGTCGCGGTGATTGCCGAATGCGCTGCATGGACGCCGGAGACGGCGGCCCAGGCTGCCGCGGCCGGCCTCCGCCGCCTGGCATACACCGTGAACGACGACGCCGAGGCGGAGCGCCTGCGCGCGCTCGGGCTCGACGGCCTGATCACCGACCAGGTCGATCACTTCCGGCCGTGATGCGGGCGCCCAGCCGGGGCGCTGCGGGCGCGGAACTCGTGCGTGCGCCCGGGCTCTACCGCTTGTCCCGTTCCCCGAGCAAACGATCATGTCCTCTCCCTCCTGGCTGAGCGCCCTCGCGCTCACGAGCGGTCTGCTCGGCGCCCTGCCGGCGCTGGCGAACCCGGCGCAGATCCCGACCACTGCCGCAGGGCCCGCCTGTCTCGCCCCCGCGAGCTGGGCGCGCACCGATGGTGCGACGCCGCAGGCGGTGGAGGCAGGCGGCCTGCTCACCGCGATGGCTGGGCGCGCGGTCGTGCTGCTCGGCGAGCAGCACGACGACATGGACCACCACCGCTGGCAGTTGCAGACGCTCGCCACGCTGCACACGCTGCGCCCCACGATGGTGATCGGCTTCGAGATGTTCCCGCGCCGGGTGCAGCCGGCACTAGACCGCTGGGTGGCGGGCGAGCTGACCGAGGCGGAGTTCCTCCAGCAGGCGGAGTGGGGCAAGGTGTGGAGCATGCCGGCAGAGCTCTACCTGCCGCTCTTCCACTTCGCGCGCCTGAACCGCATCCCGATGCTCGCGCTCAACATCGATGCCGAGCTGACGCGGCGGATCGCCGACAAGGGCTGGGACGGCGTGCCCGAGGGCGAGCGCGAGGGCGTCGGGCGGCCAGCCGCGGCCTTGCCGGCCTACGAGGACTTCCTGTTCGAGATCCACAGCCAGCACGCGCACATGCGCATGCACGGCAAGGACGAGGGCAAGCCGGCGCGCAGCGACGCCGGTTTCCGCAACTTCGTCGAGTCCCAGCTCGCCTGGGACCGCGCGATGGCCGAGGCTCTGGTCGCCGGCCGCGCGCACCACGCGGCGGCGGACGGCAGCCTGCCGCTCGTCGTCGGCATCATGGGCAACGGCCACGTGCGCCACGGCCATGGCGTCGCCCACCAGCTCGTCGCGCTCGGCGAGCCGAGCGTGGGTCAACTGATGCCGGTCGAGGCCGCCACGCCCTGCGCCGAGCTGCCCGCCGGCCTCGCCGACGCGGTGTTCGCCGTGCCGGCGCTGCGCCAGCCGCCGCCTCCGCCGCCACGGCTCGGCGTCGGCCTGGAGGATGCGGAGGGCGGCGTCCGCATTGCCGAGCTCACTCCGGGCAGCCTCGCCGAGCGCACCGGGCTGCGCCGCGGCGACCTGATCACCGAGGCGGCGGGGGTGCCGGTGAAGCGCTCCGGGCAGCTGATCGGCCAGGTCCGTCGCCAGCCGGCGGGGACCTGGCTGCCGCTGCAGGTGATGCGCGAGGGCAAGGCGGTCGAGGTGGTGGTGCGCTTCCCGCGCGAGGCGCGCTGAGATGCTGCGCGCGCTGCTTGGCGGGCTGCTGCTCGCCAGCTGGCTCGCCTGGCTTCCCGCCGCCCTGGCCGCGGTCGCGCCCGCCACGCTGCGCCTGGTCGTCGAGCTCGATCCGGGACGTGGAGAGCTGCAGGTCGAGGCCGTGCTGCGTGTGCCCGAGGCAGGCTACCGCTTCGTGCTGCACGAGTCCCTGCAGCCGCAGGCGGCGAGCGCCGACGGACGTGTGCTGCCGCTGCGTGCGGCCGGCAGCCGTGGTGCGCTGCGCGCCTGGCGGGTGGATGCGCCGGCCGGCGCCGAGCTGCGCCTGCGCTACGGGGGCAGGCTCCCCGCCCTCGAGCAGGCGCGCGACCACCGCGAGGTGTTGCAGGCGATGCCGCCGATGGCTTCGCCCGCGGGCAGCTTCCTGTCCAGCGGCAGCGGCTGGTATCCGCGCCCGGCCGAGCTCTTCGCCTACGAGGTGGACCTCGTGGTCCGCGGCGGCCAGCCGGCGCTGGTCGCCGGGCGTCTGGAGCACGAGCAGCGCCCCTCCGCGGCGGGCGAGCCGTATCGCGCGCGCTTCGTTTTCGAGCATCTGGCCGACGGCATCGACCTGATGGCCGGGCCCTGGGTGGTGCGCGAACGTCTCGCTGCCCAGGCCGACGGGCGGCCGCTGCGCCTGCGCACCTACTTCCCCGCCGCGCTCGACGCCGAGGCCGGGCTGGCCGAGGCCTATCTCGCCGACAGCCAGCGCTACATCGAGCGCTACGCCGGGCAGATCGGCGCCTACCCCTTCACCGAGTTCTCGGTGGTGGCGAGCCCGCTGCCGACCGGCTTCGGCATGCCCACGCTGACCTACATCGGCGAGCAGGTGCTGCGCCTGCCCTTCATCCGCGCGAGTTCGCTCGGCCACGAGGTGCTGCACAACTGGTGGGGCAACGGCGTGCTGGTCGACTATGCGCGCGGCAACTGGTCGGAGGGGCTGACCACCTTCATGGCCGACTATGCCTACAAGGCCGAGCAGTCTGCCGCCGCCGCGCGCGAGATGCGCCTGGGCTGGCTGCGCGACTTCGCCGCGCTGCCGGCGGGCGCGCACGCGCCGCTCGCCGACTTCCGCTCGCGCACCCACGGCGCCGCCGCGGCGGTGGGCTACGGCAAGGCGGCGATGGTGTTCGTGATGCTGCAGGACGAGATCGGCGAGGACGCCTTCGCGCGCGGTATCCGCCTGTTCTGGGCGCGTGAGCGCTTCCGCATCGCAGGCTGGGACGCGCTGCGCGCCGCCTTCGAGGAGTCAGCGGGGCGTCCGCTGGAGGGCTTCTTCCGCCAGTGGCTGGAGCTGCCCGGCGGCCCCGCACCGCGGATCGAGCGCGCACGGGTGGTGGAGCAGGGCGGGCAGGCCGTGCGCCTGCGGGTGAGCCTGTTCCAGCCGGCGCCGGTGCACGCCTTGCGGCTGCCACTGCAGCTCATGGCAGGCGAGCGTTCCGAGACCCGGGTCGTCGAGTTCGCCGAAGGACGCGCGGAAGTGGAGCTGGCGGCCGGCTTCGTGCCCGAGGGCGTGGCCCTCGATCCCGAGCTGCGCCTGTGGCGCCTGCCCGAGGCCGCCCAGCTTCCGCCCATCCTGCGCCAGTGGATCGTCGCTGCCGCACCGCGGCTGGTGATCGCCGACGCGCTGGGCGAAGTCGACGGTGCCGTGACCGGCGGGCGTGGTGCGTTCGCCGAGGCGGCGCAGGCGCTGGCCGAGCGCCTGTTCGAACGCGCGCCGACGGCAGGGCACCTTGCCGCCCTGAGCGAAGAGGGCGGGCCGGTGCTGCTCGTGGGCAGCGATTCTGCGGTGGCCGCGGTGCTCGCTCGCGCCGACCTGCCCGCACAGCCCCGCGGGATGCCCGCGGGCGGCTCCGCAAGGGTGTGGACCGTGCACCGCGACCGACGCCCCGCGCTCGCAGTGATCGCGGCCACCGACGCGGCCGCCCTGAGCGCACTACAGCGCCCGCTGCCGCACTACGGCAGCCAGAGCTGGCTGGTCTTCGATGGCTCGCGGGTGAGCGCCCGTGGTGTGTGGGAGGCGCCCGGGCGCATGGTGGCGGTGGAGCGTTGAGCGCGCACGGCGCCTTCGTCCGATCATCCTCCCTCCGGCGGGCCGCCATCCCGCGACCCTCTTCCCCGCGGTGCTAGACTGCCACGCCCATCCGCAATCGAACGACAGGCCGTCTCCATGACTTCCCGCCCTCTCCTGCTCGCCGCCGCGCTCGCGGCGTTTTCGCTGCCCCTCTCCGCCGCCGCCGACGAGGCCGCGTTCGCGTCCTGCCTCGCCAAGCTGCGCGGAGAGGCCGCGGCCAAGGGGGTGCGCGGCGACACCTTCGACACCCACACGGCTGCGCTCGCCCCCGACATGGCGGTGATCGGCTTCCTCGACGCCCAGCCCGAATTCGTCACCCCGATCTGGGACTACCTCGCCGCGCTGGTGGACGAGGAGCGTGTCGCCGACGGGCGCGCGATGCTGGCGCAGTGGAAGGAGGTGCTCGCCGAGGTCGAGCGTCGTTACGGCGTCGATGCCGAGACGGTGGTCGCGGTGTGGGGCGTGGAGAGCAACTACGGGCGCAACTTCGGCAGCCGGCCGCTGCTCACCTCGCTGTCCACGCTGTCCTGCTTCGGGCGCCGGCAGGCCTTCTTCCGCGGCGAGTTCTTCACCACGCTGAAGATCCTGCAGGAGGGCCACGTCGCCCCCGAGCGCCTCACCGGCTCGTGGGCGGGCGCCTTCGGCCACACCCAGTTCATGCCGTCGACCTTCATGCGCCTGGCGGTCGATTTCGACGGCGACGGCCGCCGCGACCTCATCGACAGCGTGCCCGACGCGCTCGCCTCGACCGCCAACTTCCTCAAGCGCGCCGGCTGGCGCAGCACGCTGCCCTGGGGTTTCGAGGTGCGCCTGCCGCGCGGCATGGACACCTCCGACGCCGGCCGCCGCAACAAGCAGCCGATGGCCGACTGGGTCGCGCGTGGCGTGCGGCGGGCCGACGGCAGCGCCTTGCCCGCGGGCGGTGCGCCGGCCGGGCTGATGCTGCCGGCGGGGCGCGAGGGTCCCGCCTTCCTGGTCACGCGCAACTTCGACGCGCTGTATTCCTACAACGCCGCGGAGAGCTACGGCCTCGCGATCGCCCACCTCTCGGACCGCCTGCGCGGCGGCGCGCCCTTCGTCGCCGCGTGGCCGACCGACGACCCCGGCCTGTCGCGCGCCGAGCGCCGCGAGCTGCAGCAGCTGCTGATCGCGCGCGGCCACGACATCGGCGAGGCCGACGGCATGATCGGCGCGCGTACCCGCGAGGCACTCCAGCGCGAGCAGGCCGCGCTCGGCCTGCCGGCCGACGGCCGCGCCGGCCAGCGCGCGCTGCAGGCGCTGCGCGCCGCGGGGCGCTGAGGGGGTGCTCGGGCGCGTCCTCGGCGCGTCTTCGCGTTCGTCGTTTGACGTTCAGGCCGTCGCCGGCACAGCCTCGGCAGCCCCCAAGCCGATTCTCATGCAAGCCTCACGGGGCCGGCTCGCCGGTCGCGGTCGCCGCCCGCCTGGCGTGCTTCCGGCGGCTCGACGGCTGCGGCCGCGCCGGCGCTCAGGCCGGCTCGCGGCGGCGCTGCGCGCGCTCGATGCGCAGGACCTCGTCACGCGTCTCGTCGAGCACTTCCTGCACGTAGTCCATGTGCTCCGAGGCGAGGCGGCGCGCGTCGTCGGGCCGGCCACCGACGATCGCGTCGTACAGGGACTGGTGCTGGGCGAGCAGCTTGTCGCGCACCGCGCTGCCGAGCGGCAGCATGCCGCCGATGTTGGTCACCACGTTATGCTCGAGCAGCTCGAACAGGCTGCGGATGGTGTGCAGCAGGACCGCGTTGTGGCTGGCCTCGGCGATCGCGAGGTGGAAGAGGGCGTCGGCCCGCCCCTCGTCCGCCCGGCTGATGCGCCCCTGCTGCAGGTAGCAGTCCTGCACGCGCTCGAAGGCGGCCTTCAGGCGCTCGCGGTCGGGCGCGGTGGCGCGCTGCGCGGCGTAGTAGGCGCAGGCCCCCTCCAGGGTGTGACGGAACTCGATGAGGTCGCGCTGCGCCTCGGGGTTGCGCTCGAGCAGCTCGATCATCGGATCGCGGAACGAGGCACCGAGCGTGCTGTTCACGAAGGTGCCGCCGCCATGGCGGCTCACCAGCAGCCCGCGCGCCACCAGCTTCTGGATCGCCTCGCGCACCGACGGCCGCGACACGCCGAACTCCTCGGCGAGCGCGCGCTCCGCAGGCAGGCGCTCGCCCGGCCGCAGGCTGCCCTCGAGCACCAGGGTCTCGATGCGCTCGACGATGCTGTCCGACAGGCGGCGGGGCTGGAGCGGGGCGGCTTTCATCAAGGGGGCGTCCTGGGTGGTGGTGTGGTGCGGGGTGTGAATCTAGTCCGGCGGGGGCGTGGGGGCAAGGGGATTGTCCGGGCTGTCCGGTTCCACGCGTCCGAGTCTTCCCGGCTGGTGTCGATCGTTGAAGTTCCTCGGGATCGCCACTGAGGAGCCGTCCGAGCGATCGGCGCCTTTTCCTGGCATTGGGGAGTCGAGCGGAGGTGCAGCCTGCGCGGATCCCTGTCCCGTGGGAGCGGGCTTGCCCGCGAAAAGGGGCTGTTCCGGCACCCATTCGCGGGCAAGCCCGTCAAAGGCGCCGCTCAGGGCGGATGCCCGCGGTGCTTGGGAAGGCGCAACTGCAGTTCGCCCCCGCGGGCGCGGGGAACGCGTCACGCCCTGCTGCTGCGCGGCGGTCGAAAGCGGTTCATCCCCGCGGGCGCGGGGAACACTCCGGCGCGGTGGCATACGCCTGCTGCAGCGTCGGTTCATCCCCGCGGGCGCGGGGAACAC
>JAEUNQ010000141.1 GCA_016790365.1 Thauera sp.
AGCCCCCTCGGCCATGGATGCCGTTCAGAAGCAGCCGGTGAACGTCTCTGCAATCGCCATGTTCCTCGGCTTTGTCCTGCTCACGCTCGGCATCACCTGGTGGGCGGCGAACAAGACCAAGTCGACCGCCGACTTCTACACCGCCGGCGGCGGCATCACCGGCTTCCAGAACGGCCTCGCGATCGCCGGTGACTACATGTCCGCAGCCACGCTGCTCGGTCTCACCGCGATGATGTATGCGCAGGGTGTCGATGCCTACATCTACATGCTGTCCTTCTTCGTCGGCTGGCCGATCATCCTGTTCCTGATGGCCGAACGCCTACGCAACCTGGGCAAGTTCACCTTCGCCGACATCACCGCCTACCGCCTCGACCAGGGCAAGGTGCGCACGATGGCCGCGGTGAGCTCGCTCACCGTGGTGTGCTTCTACCTCGTCGCGCAGATGGTCGGCGCCGGCCAGCTCATCAAGCTGCTGTTCGGCCTCGACTACAACATCGCGCTCGTCGTCGTCGGCGCGCTGATGATGGTGTACGTGACCTTCGGCGGCATGGTCGCCACCACCTGGGTGCAGATCATCAAGGCCTGCATGCTGCTTGTCGGCGGCACCACGGTCGCCGTGCTCGCGTTCAGCCAGTTCGGCTTCTCGTTCGACGAGCTGACCAACCGCGCGATGGAAGTGCACAAGCTCGGCCAGAAGCTGCTCAATCCCGGCAGCCTGCTCGCCGATCCGGTCACCGCGATCTCGCTCGGCCTCGGCCTGATGTTCGGCACCGCCGGCCTGCCGCACATCCTGATGCGCTTCTTCACCGTGACCGACGCCAAGGAAGCACGCAAGTCGGTGCTCTACGCCTCGGGCATCGTCGCCTACTTCTTCAACGTCATCGCCATCATGGGCCTGTGCGCGATCATCATCGTCGGCCAGAACCCGCAGTTCTTCGAAGGCGGAGTGATCGGCGGCAAGGTCATCGGCGGCGGCAACATGATCGCCATGCACCTGGCCAACGCGGTCGGCGGCAACCTGCTGCTCGGCTTCCTGTCGGCGGTGGCGTTCGCGACCATCCTTGCGGTCGTGGCTGGCCTGGCGCTGGCCGGCGCGTCGGCGATCTCGCACGACATCTACTCGCGCGTCATCATGAAGGGCAAGGCCGACGAAGCCACCGAACTGCGCGTGTCGAAGTTCGCCACCATCGGCCTCGGCGTGGTCGCGGTGCTGCTCGGCATGGCCTTCGAGAAGATGAACATCGCGTTCATGGTCGCGCTTGCCTTCGGTGTGGCGGCTTCGGCCAACTTCCCGGTGCTGATCCTGTCGATGTACTGGAAGGGCCTCACCACCAAGGGCGCCCTCGTGGGCGGCTACTCCGGCCTGGTCAGCGCGGTGCTGTTCGTGCTGCTGTCCAAGTCGGTGTGGGTGGATGTGCTGGGCAATGCCTCGGCGATCTTCCCCTACACCCAGCCCGCGCTGTTCTCGATGCCGATCGCCTTCTTCATGACCTGGCTGTTCTCGACCCTCGACAGCAGCAAGGCCGCGGTGGCCGAGAAGGAAGCCTTCGAGGACCAGTACGTGCGCGCCCAGACCGGTGTCGGCGCCGCGACCGCCTCTTCGCACTGACCGACCCGCGCGGTTCCCCGAACCGCGCCGCATTCCCAGCCCGCCCCGCGCACCCGCGCCGGGCGGGTTTTTCGTGGACGAGCCGCGGCGCACCTGCAGGTCTCTACCGCCCCCTTCGCGCCTTGCGGCGCTCCTACACGAACCGCCGCGCGTGTCCTCGCGTAGGAGCGGCGCAAGCCGCGAACACGGTGGTCCGGCGGGCGACGTGTGCGCCGATGCTCACCGCCCCCTTCGCGCCTTGCGGCGCTCCTACACGAACCGCCGCGCGTGCCCTCGCGTAGGAGCGGCGCAAGCCGCGAACACGGCGGTCCGGCCGGCGACGTGTGCGCCGATGCTCACCGCCGCCTTCGCGCCTTGCGGCGCGCCTACACGAACCGCCGCGCGTGTCCTCGCGTAGGAGCGGCGCAAGCCGCGAACACGGCGGTCCGGCTGGCGACGTGTGCGCCGATGCTCACCGCCCCCTTCGCGCCTTGCGGCGCTCCTACATGAACCGCCACGCGTGCCCTCGCGTAGGAGCGGCGCAAGCCGCGAACACGGTGGTCCGGCCGACGACGCGTGTGCCGATGCTCACGGCCGCCTTCGCGCCTTGCGGCGCGCCTACATGAACCGCCGCGCGTGCCCTCGCGTAGGAGCGGCGCAAGCCGCGAACAGCGGCGTCCCGAATCCGCCCGGCCCGCCAATGGGCTTTCAGGCCGCGGTGATAGACTCTGCTCATCGATTCTGGTTTTGCCTTCCGGCGGGGCCTTCATCCCAAAGGAGTCGTCGTGCCTGTCAACGAACTGCTCGTCATCCTGCTGCTCATTGCAGCGAGCGCCTTCTTTTCCATGTCCGAGATCTCGCTGGCGGCCTCGCGCAAGATCAAGCTGCGCCTGATGGCCGAAGGAGGGCACCTCAACGCCCAGCGTGTGCTCGCGCTCCAGGACAGCCCGGGCAACTTCTTCACCGTCGTGCAGATTGGCCTCAACGCAGTCGCCATCCTCGGCGGCGTGGTCGGCGAGCAGGCGCTGTCGCCCTACGTCACCGAGCTCCTGCGCACGGTCTACGACGGTCCCATGCTCGGCACCATCGTCTTCGTGCTCTCCTTCATCTTCGTCACTTCGCTGTTCGTGCTCTTCGCCGACCTCATGCCGAAGCGCCTCGCCATGCTCCAGCCCGAGCGCATCGCGGTGGCGGTGGTGCAGCCGATGCAGGCGTGCATGTGGCTGTTCGCGCCGCTGGTGTGGGTCTTCAACGGCGCAGCCAACCTCATCTTCCGCTGGTTCAAGCTGCCCAGCGCGCGGATCGAGGACATCACCGCCGACGACATCATGGCCATGGCCGATGCGGGCGCGCAGGCGGGCGCCCTGCTTCGCCAGGAGCAGCACCTCCTCAGCAACGTCTTCGAACTCGACTCGCGCAGCGTGCCCTCGGCGATGACCTCGCGCGAGAACATCGTCTTCCTCACGCTCTCCGAGTCCGAGGAGAGCATCCGGCGCAAGATCGCCGAGCACCCGCACGGCAAGTTCCCGGTGTGCGAGGACGGCATCGACAGCGTGATCGGCTATGTGGACTCCAAGGACATCCTGCCGCGCATCGTGCAGGGTCAGGACCTGTCGCTGCGCACCCAGCCGATCGTGCGCAAGGTGTTGATGCTGCCCGACACGCTCACGCTCTTCGAGGCGCTCGAGCGCTTCCGCGACGCCAAGGAGGATTTTGCGCTCATCCTCAACGAATATGCGCTGGTGGTCGGCCTGCTCTCGCTGCAGGACGTCATGAACACGGTGATGGGCGACCTCGTCAGCCCCTTTCAGGAAGAGCTCATCGTGCGTCGCGACGAAAACTCCTGGCTCATCGACGGCGCCACCCCGATCGAGGACGTCATGCAGGCGCTCGAGATCGAGGTCTTCGAGGGCTTCCAGAACTACGAGACGGTTGCCGGCTTCCTCATGTACCGCCTGCGCAAAGTGCCCAAGCGTACCGATTTCGTGACCTATGTCGGCTACAAGTTCGAGGTGGTCGACATCGACAACTACCGAATCGACCAGGTCCTGGTCACCCGCGAGAATCCGGTCGAGGCCGTGTAGGAGCGCCGCGAGGCGCGAACGCGGCGGTTCGGCGCGCGCCACCCGCCACGCAGGCGCCCGATCCACCGCCCGATTCGCGCCTTGCGGCGCTCCTACATGAAACATCGCGCGCTTCGCCGCCGTGCCTGAGCAGGCGACGCCCCTGTAGGAGCGCCGCGAGGCGCGAACGCGGCGGTTCGGCGCGCGCCACCCGCCACGCAGCCGCCCGTTCCACCGCCCGATTCGCGCCTTGCGGCGCTCCTACGTGAAACATCGCGCGCTTCGCCGCCGTGCCTGAGCAGGCGACGGCCCTGTAGGAGCGCCGCGAGGCGCGAACGCGGCGGTTCGGGGCCGCGGCCGCGCTTACGCGGCCTGGGTCTTCGCGTCGGCGATGCGGGCGAGCGCGGCGCGGCCGCTGAGGATGTGGGTGCGCATCAGGGCTTCGGCGCGTGCGCCGTCGCGGTCGAGCAGCGCCTGCAGGATGTCACGGTGCTCGGCGAGCGACTGCTCGAGCCGGCCCTCCGAAAACAGCGAATGGTGGCGCGACAGCTTGATCACCTTGCGCAGATCCTCGATCACGTGCAGCAGCCAGCGATTGTCCGCGATCTGCTGGAGGGCGAGGTGGAAGGCCTGGTTGGCCTCGAAGAAGCGGTCGATGTCGGGCTTGGCGGCGGCCTTCTCCAGGCTGGCGTGGATCGCGCGCAGGCGGGCAAGGTCGTCCTCGCTCGCGCGCGCGGCCGAAAGCCGGGCGCACTCGCCTTCGAGCATCGACATCACGCTGAACACCTCGTCGAGGTCGCGCTCGGAGATCTCGGTCACGTAGCAGCCGCGCCGTGGCTTGAGCGTCACCAG
>JAEUNQ010000148.1 GCA_016790365.1 Thauera sp.
AGCAGGTCGGGGTAGTGCTCGACCGGCTGCACGTCGTAGCGCGAGAACAGGTCGGGGAAGAGCCGCATCATCATCTTGCGGTTCTCCAGCAGGTAGCTCACCCCCGAGGGCACGCGCAGGTTGTCCTCCAGCACGTAGTACTCGCCCTTGCCGTCGGCGCCTGCGGCACGCACCAGGTCGATGCCGGCGATCATCGCGTACAGCCCGCCCGGCACCTCGACACCACGCATCTCGGGGCGGAACTGGGCGTTGTTCAGGACTTGGTCGGCGGGGATGCGGCCGGCGCGCAGGATCTCCTGGCCGTGGTAGATGTCCGCGAGGAAGGCGTTGAGCGCGCGCACGCGCTGACGCAGGCCGGCCTCGAGCGCGCGCCACTCCTCGCCAGGAATGATGCGCGGCAGCAGGTCGAAGGGGATCAGGCGCTCCTTTCCACCATCGGCGCCATAGACGTTGAAGGTGATGCCGACGCGGTGGAAGGCGAGGTCAGCCTCCTTGCGCTTGCGCGCGATCAGCTCGCGCGGGGTGTGCCCGAGCCAGTCGCTGTAGGGCTGGTAATGCGCACGCACCGCTCCGTCGGCGGCGTGCATTTCGTCGTAAGGCTTGGCGGCGTTCATGGCGTGCTCTGCGCGGATGGTTTATCGACTCCCTCGCAGGGCTTACAGCAGAAAGCGTGCCAATCCTGTCAAGCGTGCAAAGCCGCGCCGGCAAAGGGGTCGGACGCATGGTCGCCCGCGGGCACCGCGCTGGTGCGCACCAGCGTGGCCTTTCGTGCCTCAATCTGGTGCGTCGGCCGCGCGCAACGCGCCCTCGCCCTCGTCCACCGGCATCATCGTCACCGCCACGTCCACGCGGTGCCCGCCGCCACCGAGGATGACTCCGCGCAGCGGGCACACGTCGCCGTAGTCCCGCCCCCATGCCAGCGTGATATGACCGCTGTCCGGTTGCAGGTCGTTGGTCGGGTCGACGTCGACCCAGCCCGTGCCCGGGCACCACAGCGCCACCCAGGCATGCGAGGCGTCGGCGCCGATCAGGCGCGGCTGGCCGGGCGGCGGCTCGGTGAGCAGGTAGCCGGAGACGTAGCGTGCGGCCAGCCCGAGCGCACGCAGGCAGGCGATCATCAGGTGGGAGAAGTCCTGGCACACCCCGCGACGCGCGGCGAAGACCTCGGCCACCGGGGTGGCGACACGGGTCGCCGCGGGATCGAACTGGAAGTCGGCATGGATGCGCGCCGAGAGCGCGAGCAAGGCCTCGAGCACGGGCCGCCCGGGCGTGAAGCTCTCCAGCGCATAGTCGGCGTAGCGCGCCGCTTCGTCGCCGAGCACCACGAACGGAGAGGCGAAGCGGTACTGACCGGCGTCGCGCGCGTCGGCGCGCAGCGGCGCATGGCCGGAAAGTCCGTCGCGCAAACGGTCGCGCGCGGCCTCCCAGGGCGGACTCTTCGCCGGCTCGGGCCACGTCGGCGGCTCGACGCGGATGCGGCTGCGCGCGCGCACGGCCAGCTCCCTGTGCGGCGCATGGAGCGCAAAGGCGGTCACCGGGTTGCCGAAGAAGTCGCGACGTTCGCTTCGCTGCGCCGGCACCGGCGAGATCTCGAGGCGGTGTGCGAGGGTGCGCTGGCCGGCACTCTCGCGCGGACGCAGGTGGGCGATTTGCTGCGACAGCGACACCGCGCTGTCGTAGTGATAGGTGGTGTCGTGGAGGACCTCGTAGAGCGCCATCGTCGCCCCCTACAGCGACACGGTCGCCCGGCTGCGGGCGTCGAGGTGGGTGAAATAGCGCCGCGCCAGCGCATCGGCCAGCTCGTTTCCGCAGCGCCAGATCTCCTCGAGCACCTGGCGCAAGGGCTCGCAGTGGCGCGCCGGGGAGGCCGGACGGGCACGTGTGCCGGCCAGCTCATGCACGAAGCAGTCGCACAGGGCGAGCGCATCGAGCGCGGCCAGGCGTTCGCGCAGCGGTACGGCGAGCACGGCGCCATCGGGCAGCAAGGCGACATGCTCGGCGAGTGAATCGATCTGGTAGCGCAGCGCACGCGGGTTGTCGCCGTCGAGCAGGACCAGCTCGGCCACCGGCTGCGGCGCGAGGCCGCGGGCATGGCGGCTGCGGTAGCGCAGGTCGGCATCGGTGATCGCGAGCAGCACCTTGAGGCCGCCTTGCGAGGGTGCGAGCAACAGCGCAGACAGCGCGGCGGCGAGGAACTGCAGGCGCTCGATGCGCCGCCCGATCGACAGGAAGCGCCAGCCGGCGTCGCGCGGCATGCTCTCGATGACGAAGCCCGACAGCGTGACCAGCGACAACAGCGACTCGTCCAGGCGCTGCTGCGCCTCGCCGAGGCGGAGAGGGTGGGCCGGTGCGGCGGCGAACTCCGACAGGCGGTTGTAGATCCGCCAGCTGTCCGGTGACAGGCGGTCACGCACCAGTGCCGCAAGGCGCAACACCTGGCGCAGGTTGGCCACCACGCTGCCGGGCTGCGCGGGGTCGAAGAGCGCCTGCGCGAGCGGCGCGGGCGGTGGCTCGGGAATTCGCGGCTGGCTGGCCGGGTTGTCGGACGAAGGGGGCTGCGACGCGGGAGGCGTCATGGCGGCGGGGTCGGACGCGTCGGCCTCCCTCGCCAGCGCGGCGAGCAGCCCGCGCTGGCGGCACAGTGCCTGCAACGCCGCGGTCACCGTGCCATCCTCGCCCAACCACGAGGCCTCGCCGGCCTCGCCCAGGCGCGCCAGCGTCTCGCGGCCAAGGCGCGCGGCGGCGTCGGCACGCTCGCTGTAGCGGCCGAGCCAGAAGAAGTTCTCCGCCACCCGGCTCGACAGCCCGAGCCCGCGCGCGCCGCCGGCGAACGGCGCGAGCTGGCCGGGCACGATGCGCGGCAGCGGACGCGGTCGCGCCGGCGAGCCGAGCACCCAGGCGTCCTTGCTGCCACCGCCATGCTGCATCGACACGATGCGCATGTCCGCCTCCGACGCCACCCGGACGAGCCCGCCCGGCAGCACCCGAAAGCCGTCGGCGCTCGCCGCTGCGAACACGCGCAAGCCGATGTTGCGCGCCACCAGCGCGCGTGACTCGCGCCCGAACGCCATCTTCCCGCCCGCGCCTGCCAGTACCGGAGCCTGGGAGATATTCACCATCTCCTGCGCGACGAAGTCGAAGGGGCGCAGCGCGATCCGCGCCGCCAGCGCCTCGAGCTCGGTCGCGGGCAGGTCGCCGCAAAACACCGGTCCGGAGCCCAGGGTGGGGTAGGCGGGCTTGATCACCAGCTCGCGCAGATGCTTCAGCGCGTACTCGCAGGCCGCCGGCTCGCCGCACCACCAGGTGGCCACCGAGGGCATGCGCAGCTTGCTGCCGAGCAGGTGCTCGCACAGCCGCGGCAGGTAGCCGAGCAGCGCGCCGGTCTCGAGGATGCCGCTGCCGAGCGCGTTGGCCACCGTCACCGTGCCGGCGCGCACCGCCGCCACCAGGCCGGCGACGCCGAGCGCGGAGTCCTCGCGCAGCTCGAGCGGATCGCACCAGAGGTCGTCCACCCGGCGCAGGATCACATGCACCCGGCACAGGCCGTCGAGCGTGCGCAGCCAGACCTTGTCGTCGCGTATGGTGAGGTCCTGGCCCTCGACCAGCGGGAAACCCAGCTCGCGTGCGAGGTAGGCGTGCTCGAAGTAGGTCTCGTTGTAGGGCCCGGGCGTGAGCACCACGATCAGGGGGTCTTCGCCGGCCGCCGCGCTGTCGGCCGGCGCCAGGTCGGCAAGGCTGTCGCGGAACCCCTCGAAGAAGGGCACCAGCGGTTCCACGCCGGCGGCACGGTAGAGTTCGGGCAGCACGCGCGCGACCACGCTGCGGTTCTCCAGCGCGTAGCCTGCACCCGAGGGCGCCTGGGTACGATCGGCGACCACCCACCAGCGCCCGTCGGGCGAGCGCGCGAGATCCACCGCATACAGGTGCAGGAAGCGCCCGCCCGGCGGCCGCGCACCGACCAGCGGGCGCAGGAAGCCGCTGTGGCCGTAGATCAGCGCAGGCGGCACGAGGCCCTTCTCGAGCAGGGTCTGTTCACCGTAAAGATCGGCGAGGATGCGGTCGAACAGGGTCGCGCGCTGGATCACCGCGGCCTCGATCTGCGCCCACTCCGCCGCCGGCAGGATGTAGGGCAGCAGGTCGAGCTCCCACGGGCGCGCGAAGCCGCGCGGGTCGGCATACACG